>JBIPMO010000253.1:0-4700 GCA_044369085.1 Phycisphaerales bacterium | reverse complement strand
TTTCGTCTGGACCACTCAGCTCTGCCCTTGCCCGCGTGCCTTTGGAGAAGAGGAACCCTGTGATGACGCTGCGAACCGGTTCGATCCTGATGCTCGCCGGGCTGAGCGCTGCGCTCGCATCGTGCGGCAAGCACGGCGCGTACACCCAAGCGCACAAGGACCAGGCCGAGGCGAGGCTGAACGAGATCAAGTCCGCGACCGACTGGGACATGGCGCGGCAGCAGTTCGAGGCTGGGGACCTCGAGCGGGCGCTGCGAACCGCCGATTCATCGATCGGAGCCAACCCGAAGATCGGAAAGACCCACATGCTCCGCGGCCGGATCCTGCTCGAGATGGGCCGCATCGAGGAAGCGCTGCCCGCGCTGGATGAATCGATCAAGCTCGACCCCAAGGCCCCGGAGCCCCTCTACTTTCGCGGTGTCGCGCTCGAGCGAGTCGGCCGGCGTGAGCAGGCCCTCGCGTCGTACAAGGGTGCCCGCGAACTGAAGCCCGATGAGGTCCAGTACACCGTCGCGGCCGCCGAGATGCTCATCGAGATGAACCGGCTGGATGCCGCTCGCGAGCTGCTGGAGAACGACTCCACCGGCATGCAGTACAGCCCGGGCGTTCGGCAAACGCTGGGGCACATCGCGATGATTCAGGGCGATGTCTCCCGGGCGGTCGAGCACTTCTCCGAGGCCGTGGTGCTCGGCGCGGACAGCCCGCCGCTGCTGGAAGACCTAGCCCGGGCGCAGATCGCGGCCGGCCGATTCAGCGACGCCGAAACCACGCTGACACGTCTGCGAGCCAACCCCGATCAGGCCGAGCGCCGCGACCTGCTGCACTTGCAGGCCAGGTGCCTGCTCGAACTCGGCCGGCCCGTCGATGCACGCCAGATCCTCCAGCAGCTCATCGGCGATGAGAAGCACGCCAACGATGTCGATGCATGGGTCCGTCTGGGCGATGTCGCGCTGATTCTCGGTGATGATCATCAGCTCCGCTCGGTGGCCAACCGCCTGATCTCGATCGCGCCGGACCGCTTTGAGGGGTACATGAGCCTCGCGATGTGGCAGAAGCGCACGGGCGACCTGCCCGGAGCGCTGCGGAGCGCGGACCGCGCTGTGGAACGTACCGGAACCAGCAAGGGCCCCGGCCAGCTCCGCCAGACCATCAAGCGTGAACTGGATGCCCGCGGCGACCAGGCCTCGGCGAGCGCCGTGCCGTCGCGTTGAAGCGACTTCTCAGCACTGGTTGCCGAAGTTGGCGAGCACGGTCGTGATGTCGAGAAAGCCGACAACGCCATCGCCGTTCGCATCCCCCTGGCCGGTGCCGCCGGGGTAGGTGTTGCCGAACGTGGCGAGCACGGAGGTGATGTCAACAAAGTTGACGCCTCCGTCGCGGTTGGCATCGCCGTGGCAAACGGCCGGGGTGACGACCAGCGTGGCGCCCTGTGAGAAAGTCTGCCCGCAGGGCGCCGTGATGCGAACCTTGAAGGTGCCCGCTGTGCCCGCGTCGACCGGGCTGATGTTGAGCGTCGGCCCGGTCGCGCCGTTCACCTGGACTGAGTTCGCGAGCACACCGTCATTGCGGTACCACTGGTACGTGCGATCGGCCGGGCCGCTGGACTCGACACTGAAGGTGGCACTCGTGCCGCTGACCGCCGTGACACTCTGCGGGTGCTGCTGGATGCCCAGGCACGGGAGCACGGTCAGCGTGACCGGCTGGCTGAGCAGCGTGCCGCAGTAGTTCGAGATGCTGATCCGATAGGTCCCGGCATCGGACTCGAGCGCCGGGTCCAGGATGAGCAGGTCAGCGCGCGATCCGAGCACACGTGGCCCATCGGACATGGCAGCGCCGTTGAAGGTCCACGAATACACCCAGGGCGGTGTGCCGCCGGGCTTGGCGTTCAAGAGCGCCCGCTCGCCGGCGACCACCGTCGCGCTCGCGGGCGGAAGGACGAACGAAGGAGGCTCGCCGCCCAGGTCGAGCACGTAGGCCGTGTCCCCGGTGTACTCCCCGCCCTGGAAGATGTACGAGCCGATCAGCGCCTGGCCGTCGCGCACGATGGCAGACCGTCCCAGGAAGTTGTTCGGCTCGGCATCGGCCGGGACGAACTTCGCGTACTGCGACCAGGCGCCGTTGCTGCGTCGGTAGAGGTAGGCCGAGCCCTGGCCGATACCGGCGGGCCCGCCATCGAAGATCGATCCCACCACCGCGACGTCATCGTCGAGCGACACGCTGTAGCCGAAGAAGTCCAGGAACGTGCCGTCGCCGGGCGCGAGCTTGGCGATCTGGCTCCACGTTGCGGGAGCGGTTCGCTGGAAGATGTACGCGCACCCGCTGAATGGCTGCACACCGCTGCCCTGAACCGACCCCAGGATCACCGTGTCCTTCTGGATATCAACGGGCCAGCCGAAGACATCGTTGCCGTTGGGGCTCTGCGGCGTCAGAGATGCTTCGAGGATCCAACCCTCGCCGGTGCGAGCGTAGACATACGCCGCACCCTGCGTCCCGCCCGCGGGCCCGGGGACGTAGCGTGCGCCGACGACCGACACTCCGCCGGCTTCATCGATCGCGACGCTCTCGCCGAAGGCCTGGCCCGCCGCCGGGCTCGGGTCCGCGAGCTGCGCCTTGAGCGCCCACTCGCCGTCGAACCCTCGTTGAAAGATGTACGCCCCGCCGGTGCCCTCGTTGCCCGCCGGAGCACCGATGACGATCGAGTTGCCCGAGACATCAACATCCAGACCAAACTGGGCCTCGGGGGGAAGGTCATCGAGCCGCAGGCGACTCACAAGGAACCAGCCGCTGGGCTTGCGCTCGTAGACATACACCTGCCCCGTGTCCTCGCCGATGAACGAATCCTTTCGCGGCGAGCCGATCACGAGCGTGTCGCCTTCGAGCGCGACGCTGGTCCCGAAGCGATCGCCCTCCCGGCCGTCATCGGGATCGAGCTTCAGTTCGAGCACCCAGAAGTCGCCGCTGCGCTTGTAGATGTAGACCGCGCCGACCTCCGGTGTGGGCCCGCGCGGCGCGAGGATGGCGCTGATCGCCGCGGTATCACCATCGATCGCGACATCGAACGCGAACTCATCCATCGGCTGAGCGTCAAAGGCGTAGAGGTTGTCCGCGATGATCGGCGGGCAGATCGGGGCCGGCGCTTGTCCCAGCGCGGCAGCGGCGGTCAGCAATGCCACCGAAGCGGCTAAACCGCGAGCCATACCCTGAATGCCGCAGAGCCCACGCATCCGACACTTTCTCCCATGGCCCGCGTCAGAGCGGGCGCAGACGACCATGCGAACAAGCACTGTACGAAACCAGGCCGCGGCCGGTTCCGGTGTGGTCACACCGAACTTGGCGACCGGCCCGGGATCGCCGCGTGTAGACGGTTGCCACCGCTCGCGGGTTGATCCGGCCTCAAAAACAACACCGCGAGGGCCGGATGTGCCCTCGCGGTGCGCTCGCCCCGGTTGCGGCGGGACGGTGTTTGTCATGCCTAAAAGGCTCTCAGTCGCAGATCCTGTTGAAGTTGGCCAGGACGGTCGTGATGTCGCTGAAATCGACATCCGCATCCAGGTCCGCATCGCCCAGGTCGCCCATGAGCGAACCGCTGGCGTAGTTGGCGAGCACGGCGGTGATGTCGCCGAAGTCAACCACGCCGTTCTGGTTCAGGTCCATCGGGCACGAGGAGACGACGGGGGCGAACTCCGTGGGCAGCACGTTCTCCCAGCCCGGCCCGGAGTGGAGAGCAGGGTCGAAGTTGGTGCGGCTCTGGGAGAAGTCCACGAATGGACCGGCGGGCAAGCCCGCGAAGCGTGAGGTGCTGGTGGGCTCGAAGCCGGTGGCGGTGCGGGTGTACTCGCGGATGATGCCGCCTGCGGGAACGAGGACCTTGGTCATGACGCTGAGATCGGAGTAGCTGACCTTGCCCGTGCCGCCGCCGCCACCCGAGGCGTGGCGGAGTTCGGGGAACGCCTGGCGAGCAAGCAGGACATGCTCGCGGGTGCGGGCGCCGGCCGCGGCCACACGTTCGATGTGAAAGAGTTCGCCCGCGAGGCCGCCCTTGAGGATGTACTTGGACTCCCACCCGGGCCGAGCGACGCCTCCGGGGCTGAGAGCGATGGAGATCGGCCCCTCGGGACGAACGCCCGGCGGCAGCATCTCTTCGACGGGCAGGTTGGCGAGGTCCTGATCGAAGCGGGCCATCACGCCTCCAGCGCCATCCACGCACACGACCTCATCGGTCGAATCGTCATAGGCGATGGCGTCAAAGCCCTGAGCGAACGACCGGCGGGACATCTCGCTCCACCCGCCCGCCGCGTTCTCGCGGTAGCGCACGACCGAGTTCTGCTCGAGCACGAACAGTTCGAGGTGGCGGCTGAACACCATGCCCTGCACGTTTGCGCCCGAGCGAACGAACCGCACCGACCCATCGCCCAGGCACACATTGATCCCGCCGGGCTGCCCGGTCGCCGGGTTGCCGAGCGTGCGCACGACGACCCGATCAAGCTGAGGGTGCATCAGCACCTCATCGATCGGCGTGCCATCGGGCGATTCGAACGAAGCGACGAGCGGGCGCACCGACGGGCCGCCGTGGGTCGGCGTGATCGGCGCGGTGAGCTGGTCGATGCCCGTGAGGTCCGGCCTGGCGGCCCAGCCGGACTTGGCGGTGATGACGGTGTACCCGTCGATGAACGCGGAGGTGTACGCCATGAGCCGCGGCA
>JBIPMO010000146.1:0-7575 GCA_044369085.1 Phycisphaerales bacterium | reverse complement strand
TGCCATGATCGCGCTGAATGGCACCGCCCACGCTGGCCCACTGACTCCCCCGGTCGGCCCCGTAGCGCCGACTCACAAGACCCTGACAGAGGTCGAGCCGCGGACGCCCCTCTCCGCCGCCACAACGCTCGGCGATGCCGACAGTGTCTTTCGCATCACCAACCCCGGGTCCTACTACCTGACAGGGAACCTCACCGTTGGATCCGGCCGTTCCGGCATAGAGATCGCCGCGAACGACGTCACCATCGATCTGAGCGGCTTTGTCATCAGCGGCGTGGCGGGGAGCCTCGACGGGATCGGCGACAGCGGCGTCGCGAGGAGTCGCCTCACCATCCGCAACGGCACGATCACCGGCCTCGGCGGGGACGGCATCGACCTCGCGCTGAGCAGCGACCTTCGAGTGCAGGACATCTCGGCGAGTTCCAACACGGGCATCGGGATCTCCGTCAACGCGAACGCGGTCGTATCCAACTGCACCGCGACGTCCAACTTGTCCGCCGGGTTCCGCTCGGGGGCGGGCGTTTCTTTCATCAACTGCATGGCGTCGCTGAACACCGCGCAGGGCTTTGCGCCTGGGATCAGTCCCTCGGGCTCGTTCCTCAACTGCTCGGCCGACGACAACGGCAACATCGGTTTCCACGGCTTCGGAACCTACAGCTTCACCAACTGCACCGCGACGCGGAACGGCAGCGACGGCTTTTTCGTCGGCCATAAGGGCGCGAGTTTCACCAACTGCACCGCGATGGACAACACCAGCGATGGGTTCTTCACCTTGATCGGAACCCTGAACGGTTGCACATCCCGCAGCAACACCGGGGACGGCATCAGTGCTCTGATCGGCACCGTGGTCAACTGCGTGGCCGAAGGCAACGGATCGCACGGCATCTCTGTTGAGTCCCGGTCGAGCGTGATCAACTGCTCCGCGTCGAGCAACGGCACCGCGGTGGCCACGGGGGCGGGTATCCGCGTCGCGTTCGGAGATTGCCGGATCGATGGCAACAACGTCAGCGGGAACGACCGCGGCATCGAGACCGCTGCCGCGGGCAACATCGTCATCCGGAACACCGCCGCGGCGAACGGGATCAACTTCGTGCTCGCCGCCAACACCGTCTTCGGCCCGATCGTCGACCGCAGCGCACCGGGCAGCGCCGCCGTCAGCGGCAGTTCCGCCGCTTCGAGCCTTGGTACGACGGACCCCAACGCGAACTTCGCCTATTGACACAGACCGCTGCGGGCCCGCCGAAGTTCTCAGCGCCTCACAGCGCCGCGAGCCGCCGAGCCGTCTCCATGTCCTGCAACGCTCGCACCATGTCGTCGAGGTCGCCCGCGAGCGTGGTCTGCAGGTCGTACGACTCGTTCAGGCGATGATCAACGACCTGGCTTTCCTTGTAGCGGTACGTTCGGATGCGCTCCGACCGGTCGCCGCTGCCGATCTGCGCCAGCCGCTGGGCGGATTCGGCGGCTCGCTGCTTGGCGAGTTCGAGTTCATAGAGCCGCGCGCGGAGCAGGCGGTAGGCCTTCTCGCGGTTCTGGCTCTGGCTCTTGGTTTCCTGCATCCGCACCTCGATGCCCGTGGGCTTGTGGATGAGGTGGACGGCGGTGGCGACCTTGTTGACGTTCTGCCCGCCGGGGCCTTGGGCTGTGGTCACATGCTCGGTCACCTCGGCGGGGTCGATGTGCAGTTCGATCTCCTTGGGCTCGGGCATGACCGCCACCGTCGCGGTGCTGGTGTGCACACGGCCCGCCGCCTCGGTCGCGGGCACGCGCTTGACGCAGTGCGTCCCCGCCTCCTGCGACAGCTCGGACCACGCGTTCTCGCCCGTCACGCTGACCACCGCCGAGCGCACCCCGCCCGCCGATGACTCGTGGGTGAGTTCGAGCGGGTCGAAGCGCCAGCCGCGGCGAACAGCATGCTTCTGATACATCGCCAGCAGATCCGCCGCCCAGAGCGCCGCCTCGTCGCCGCCCGCACCTGCGCGGATCTCGAGCATCACCGCGCCGACGGTGCGATCTCCGGTGTTGACCAGCGAGGCGAGCGCATCCTTGAGCAGCGTCTCGGCCTGGGCCTCGATCCGCGGCAGTTCCTCGGCGGCGAGCCCCGCGAGGTCGCGGTCGGCGCCCGCGGCGACAGCCCGGAGTTCCGCGGCCTCGGTCATCAGGGCGCGGTAGCGCTCGTAGGCATCGGCCACCGGGTCCAGCGCTGCCTTCTTGATCGAGAGGTCCCGCACCTTGCGGTGGTCGGTCAGCACCGCATCATCCGAGAGCTGGCGCACGATCTCCGCCCGCTCGGCGGCGGAGCGTTCGAGTCTGGCGATCACGGCCTGGCTGAGGGATTCGGCGGGCATGGGCGGTCACGTGGCCAGCGCAAGAAACAGCCCGGCGGTGTTCGCGCCGGGCTGCGTGGGTGACGATCGGGTTGGCTACTTCTTCTTGCCGTCCTTGAAGTAGTTGCCGGCGAACTTGCGCTGGAACTTCTCCACGCGGCCAGCTGAGTCGACGAAGGTGCTCTTGCCCGTGAAGAACGGGTGCGAGCCCGACCACACATCGACGTGCATGTCCGGAACGGTGGCGCCGGTGGTCATCACCAGTTCGCCGTTGAAGTAGACCTTGCAGTTGGGGTAGTAGCGCGGGTGGGTGTCGTCTTTCATGGGGGGATCCTTTGCGAGGGGAGAAGAGAATACCGCCGACCGGGCTCGCGGTCCAGAACGGGCTTTGTTCGGTGCGATGGAAGCCTGGAGAAGCACCCGCCACCGCAATCGCCCCTCTGGCGTCCATTTGGCGGGTTCTTCGGACCTGCCGCCCCTTTGCGCGTTCTTGACACAACTCCTATGCTCCACATTCAGATGTCCGCCACCCGAACCACCACCAGCCTGCTGGATGCGCTGCACGATCCCGGCAACGAGCCGGTCTGGACGGCGCTGGATGCACGCTATCGCCCGGTTGTCGCGGGCATGGCTCGCCGCCTGGGGCTGAATCCCAGCGATGCCGAAGAAGTCGCGCAGGAGTCGATGGCGCAGTTCTCCAAGGCCTACGCCGAGGGACGCTACGACCGCAGCAAGGGTCGGCTGAGTTCCTGGATCATCGGGATCGCCCACCACACCGCTCTCAAGATGCTGCGCTCCAAGAACCGACCGGCCGAGGGTGGAGGCCCGGACGCGGCCGATGTCGGCGTCCCCGTCGACGAGCACGCGCTGCGCGACATCTGGAACGACGAGCGCGACCGAGCGATCCTCTCCCGCGCCATGGCCATGCTCCGCGACCAGAGCGGCATCGACGACCGCACCATCCTCGCGTTCGAACTCGTCGGGATCCGCGGTGTGCCCGCGGAGGAGGCCGGGGCGCAGTGCGGCATGAGCGTCGATCAGATCTACGTGGCCAAGAGCCGCGTGACCCGTCGGCTTCGCAACCTCGTGAACGAGCTCGAAGCCGCCTACGAGGAGGATGCCTGAGATGGCCCCCTCTCAGGGCTTCGCCTGCCCGGGGCTGCCTCAGATCGAGCGCTTCGCGATCGGCGAAGGCGGCGATGACCAGGCTCTGACCGCGCACATCGCGACCTGCGCCTCGTGCAAGGCGCGGGTCGAGGTCGCTCGCGAGAACTCG
Source organism: Phycisphaerales bacterium (assembly GCA_044369085.1). Lineage (GTDB taxonomy): Bacteria > Planctomycetota > Phycisphaerae > Phycisphaerales > UBA1924 > JAEUIV01. The sequence goes on along the minus strand of JBIPMO010000146.1, from coordinate 3,975 downwards.
CGCTTTCTGAACCGCCTGCGCGTCTCGATCGCCACCGACACGGCCCCCGTCGGCGCCCCGCGCCTGGCCGGTTACCGCGTGCTGGGCGTGGTCAGCGCCGGTGCCCAGGGCGTGGTCTACAAGGCCGTGCAGGACGCGACCTCGCGCATCGTCGCGATCAAAACCTCGCAGGAGGGCCGCACCATATCGCCGCGGCAACGCATGCGAGCCGAGCGCGAGGCCGAGATCGCCGCTCGCCTGCGCCACCCCAACATCGTCACCATCCACGAGTCCCGGGCCCTCCCCGACGGACGCACCGCGTTCGTCATGGAGTTCGTCGAGGGCAAATCGCTGGACCAGTGGAAGCCCCACGCCGACGGGCCCGCGGCGCGCCGCGAGCTGCTTCTGCGTGTCTTCGTCGCCGTGTGCGGCGCGATCCACCACGCCCATCTGAACGGCGTGATCCACCGCGACCTCAAGCCCGACAACGTTCTGGTCACGGAGGATGGCAGGCCGGTGGTGCTCGACTTCGGCATCGCCAAGATGGGCGAGAGCGGCGCGACCCTGACCGGTGAGTTCGCGGGCACGCCCGCCTACGCATCGCCCGAACAGGCCGCGGGCCAGCCCGATGATGTCGATGCGCTCACCGATGTCTATTCACTGGGCGTGATGCTCTACGTCCTGCTCTGCGACGACTTCCCGTACCCCATGACCGGTTCGATCATGGAGATGGCCCAGACGATCCGGACGGTCGAGCCCGCCCCGCCGCGCCGGCACGTCCCCGACATCTCGCCCGATCTCGAAGCGATCATCCTTCGCGCCCTGGCCAAGGACAAGCACAGGCGGTATCAGTCCGCCGCCGATCTCGCCCGCGATGTCGAGCGCTTCCTGGAGGGCAAGCCCGTCGAAGCCCGCAGCGGTTCGGGGTGGTACCTGCTCCGCAAGGCGGTGGCCGTCAACCGCGGCCGCCTGGTGTGGGGGGCGATCGCGGCCGCCGTGCTCGTGGTCGCGGGCATCGTCGCCGTGACCAGCACTGCGCGGGCCCGCGAATCGGCACTTACCGCCCGCGCCTTGCGCGAACAGGCGGATGCCGAGGGGGTGCGCGCCCGCGCGGTCACCGAACTCCTCCGTGAGACCCTGCCCAGCAGCGACTACGGGGGCAACGAGACGCGGGGCATCGGTGTCGGGCTGGGCCGCCTCTACTTCCGCCTCGAAACCGGTGCCTACCGCGATGATCCGGAGGTCGATCTTGCGCTCCGCCGCATGTGGGGCGGCGTCTACACGACCTTCGGCACCCGCAAGGCGGGCGGGCAGATCCCTTACGCCGAGGTCGCGCTCCGCAACGGGCTCGTCCGCCTGCGCATGGAGCACGGGCAGGAGCACCCCGAGATCGCCGCGACCATGCAGGAACTCGCCGCGGTGCTGCTCTTCCGACGCCGCGAGCCCGAGGCCGAACGCCTCTGCCGCGATGCGCTGTCGATGAGCGAGCGCCTGCACGGCAAAGGCAGCCAGCACGTCGCGGAATGCAGGGCGCTCTTAGCAAGGATCCTGCTCGCCATGGGCCGCGAAGATGACGCCGATGCGGAGGCCGTCGCATCGCTGAACGCTCTGGCCGCGTTCGGCGGCGCCGAGGCCGACCTCACGAGCGCCTGGATGAGCGGGCTGCGGGCGCGCGTGCGGCTGGGACGGGGCGACGCCGCCGCGGCCGAGCCGCTGCTGCGCGACGCCATGGTCCGCCGCTTCCGCCGATTGCCGCCAGACGATCCCAACCTCATCCAGTCCGTGGTTGACTCCGCGGAGCTCGCGGAAAGTTCCCCGGGATCCGCTCTCGGCTCCGCGGTCATTGCGGCCTGGGGTTCGAGCCAGGCGCACGTTCGCGAGGAAGTCGATCGCGATGCCAAGATCCTCGTCATCCCCGACATCGTGGCGCTCGAAGCAGCGCCCGACCGCGGGCGCACCGCATCGCTCGAACGATTGCTGCGGCTGCAGGAGCGTCTGCTCGGGCCCGATGATCCGGCCCTTGTCGGCGTCCTGATGGCTCAGGTGCGCGCCGCGATCGTCGAGGGGCAGCCCGAGCCACGCGTCCGGGCCGGGCTCCGGGCAGCGGACATCCTGGAGCGCCGCTATGGCCCGGACGATCAGTCCCTGGTCGCCTGCCTGGAAGATGCCTCCACGGCCCTCGCCTATGAGGGGCAGGTGGCCCGCGCCGCCGACGTCACCGCGCGCATCGTCCGCATCCGAGAGTCCATCCCCGCGGGCGTGCGCGATGCGCTGCTCACCGCCAACTCGCGCCGCACCCTCGCCTGGATGGTCCTCATGGACGGCCGCGCCAAGGAGTCGCTGCCCATCTTCAAGTCGGTGGTCGCCGATTTCGAGAACATCGTCGGCCCCCGCCACCACACCTGGGCCCTCGCCGTCGGCAGCATGGCGGTCGCGCTCGCGGATTCCGGCGATCTGCGGGCCGCTGAAGACGCTTCGCTCCGGGCTCTGAACGTCGCCGAGACCTCGACCGCCATCCCCGTCGATGCGCTGGCCCACATCCGCTTCGCACGTGGCCATGTGCTCTTCCTTCAGCGCAAGCACGAGCAGGCCATCGCCGCGTTCGCCCCGGTCTGGGACACCTACTACCACCCATCGGGCAACCTGCTCCCGTGGTACGGCCAGCTCATCCGCGAAACGCTCGCTTCCCACGAGGCACTGGGGCACACCGCGGATATCGCGCTGTGGCGCACGCGCCTCGATGAGTTTGATCAACGGGCCTCGAAGGTGCCGCGCTAGCCGATGGCTGTCGGCTAGATCACCAGGCTCGCCACCGCCGCCGTCATCCAGCCCGCCAGCGCCCCCGCGAGCATGGTCTTGAAGGCCAGTGTCACGATCGTCCGCCGCTGGTTCGGGGCCAGCGGGGTGAGCCCGCCGATCTGGATCCCGATGGATGCGAAGTTCGCAAAGCCGCACAGCGCGTAGGTCATGAGCTGCGCCCCGCGCTCGCTGATCCGCGGGCCGGCGGGGTCGTGCATCATCTGGCCCAGCGTCGAGTAGGCCAGGAACTCGTTGACGATCAGCCGCTCGCCCTGAAGCCGACCCGCCGAGGCCGCGTCGTCCCAGGGCACGCCCATCAGCCACGTCAGCGGCGTCAGAATCCAGCCGAGCAGCCCCTGCAGCGTCAGCGACCCCATCCCCGTGGTTCCGAGCCACTCCCGGACCGGTGGCCACGCCTCAAGCTCGCGCAGCGGCCAGTTCACCAGTGAAAGCAGCGCCGTGAACGCGATCAGCATCGCCGCCACGTTCGCGGCCAGCTTCAGCCCGTCGGTCGCCCCCGCCGCGGCCGCGTCAAAGATGTTCGCCGCGGGCACCGCGTCCGCCGCTCGTGCATTCTCATCAACCGGTGTCTCGCGCTCGGGCACGATGATGCGCGACATGACGAACGCCGCGGGTGCCGCCATCAGGCTCGCCGTCAGCAGGTGCTTGATGTAGAGCAGGCGCAGCGCCTCATCCTGCCCGCCGAGCATGTTCACGTAGGCCGCCATCACGCTCCCCGCGATCGTCGCATACCCGCCCGTCATCACGGTGGCCATCTGCGATCGCGTCATCGTCGCGAGGTACGGCTTGATGCAGAGCGGCGCCTCGGTCTGACCCAGGAAGACGTTCGCGGCCATGCACAGCGCCTCGCTCCCCGTCACCCCCATCGTCCCGCGCAGCAGCCACGCAAGCCCCGAGACGATCCGCTGCATCACCCCGAGGTGGTAAAGCACCCCCATCAGCGATGCAAAGAAAATGATCACGGGCAGCACCTTCACGGCGAACACGAAGCCCAGCGGCTCCTGCGCCTGCGCGAGCTTGTCGCCGAACACGAACGCGATCCCCGCATCGGCCTGGATGATCACCCCGTTCACACCCCGCGCCAGCACATCGAACACCGTCGCCACACCCGGCGCCTTGAGCAGCAGCAACGCCATCGCCAGTTGCAGCAGCGTCCCCGCGACCGCGATGCGCAGC
>JBIPMO010000145.1:0-7605 GCA_044369085.1 Phycisphaerales bacterium | reverse complement strand
TCCTTCCCGCCCCCGCCCTCTGCGACGGTGATGCCAACGCCGATGGCACCGTCAACTTCACCGACATCACCACCGTCCTCGCCAACTTCGGCACCGCCTGCCCGTAACGCCATTCACCACAGAGGCGCAGAGACACAGAGAACTGAAGCGAACAAGCTGTGTGACGCACGAACGGACACGTATTCACGTCCATTCGTGAGCCACACACATGAGTCGCGTCTTCTCTGTGCCTCTGCGCCTCTGTGGTAAACCCCGCCCTACTGCGACACCAGGTCCTTCACGTGCTGATCCAGCCCCAGCCGCTCGATCCGGTACCGAAGCGCCCCGCGGTTCAGGCCGATCATGCTCGCCGCACGCGAAACGTTCCCGCGAGCCTGCTCCAGCGCCTGAATGATCAGCCGGCGCTCCAGAGCCTCAAAGTCGATCGGACCCTGCGAGAAATCGAACACCACCGTCTCCGCCGTCACCCCGCGCATCTCGCCCCCCGCCGCCGCGGCAGCGCCGTTCGCATCGCTCGGCGCCAGCAAACGCGTCCCCGTCACGAGCCCAAGGTGCTCGGCCCCGATCACCATCCCATCGCTCAGAATCGCCGCGCGACGAACCACATTCATCAGCTCGCGAACGTTCCCGGGCCACGAATACAGCCGGATCGCGCGCCGCGCCTCCTCGTTCAGCCGCAGACCCGGCCGACCAACCTGCATCCCCAGCCGCGATAGCAACCGCTCGGCGATCAAGAGAGCATCGCCCTCACGCTCACGCAGCGGAGGCACCCGCACCGTCAGCGCATTCAGCCGGAAAAGCAGGTCGCGACGGAACGACCCGTTCCGAACCCGCTCATCCAGATCCTGATTCGTCGCCGCCACGATCCGCGCCCGCACGATCCGCTCGCGCGTCCCGCCGATCCGCCGGAAAATCCCCCGCTCCACCACCAGCAGCAGCTTCGACTGCATCTCCAGCGGAAGCTCCCCGATCTCATCCAGGAAAATCGTCCCCCCCTCCGCCAGCTCGAACAATCCAGCCCGACCGGCCTTCGCATCCGTGAACGCCCCCTTCTCGTGCCCGAAAAGCTCGGACTCGATCAGGCTCGCGGGCAGCGCTGCGCAGTTCACATGAACAAACGGCGGTGCGCCCTCGCCCTGCGCCCGCGGATCGCTCGCGTGAATCACCTGAGCCACCGCCCCCTTGCCCGCCCCCGTCTCCCCGAGCACCAGAATCGTCGGCAGGTCCGCCCCAGCCGTCCCGTTCATCCCGCCCACCGAGCTCGAGGGCATCGGCAAACTCGCAAACCGCCGTGCCAGCGACAGCGCCTTCTTCCACGCCTCGCTCTCACCCGTCAGCTCGCCCGGATCCGTCGCCACCCGCTGGATCCGCTGCTGAACATCCAGACGGTTCCGCAGCCGACGCGTCTCAAGACCACGCGTCACCACCAGCGACAACTCATCCAGTCGCACCGGCTTCTGAATGAACTCATCCGCCCCGGACTTCACCGCTTCGATCGCCGTCTCCACCGTCCCGTGGGCCGTGACAACGATCACCAGCCCTTCCCACCCCTCGGACCGAACCCGACGGATCAGGTCCATCCCCGATTCACCCACCAGGTTCAAATCAACGATCGCCGCATCAAAGTCGGAGCGCCCCATCGCATCCAGCGCATCGCGGATGCAACCGGCTTCCGTCCCGGCGTGGCCATCAAGCTCCAGACTCTGGCGAATCGATGACCGAAGGGGAGCTTCATCTTCAACGACCAGGATCCGTGCCACGTGTTACCTCCGGATGGCTCAAAACAGCCAATCGGCTGGAATCAGCCGGTTGGTCTGAGCATCCTAGGCCGATCGGAACACGAACGGTGAAGCACGTTCCAAGCCCGGCGGACGACCGGACATTGATTTCCCCGCCATGACCCTGAACGACCTGCTGAGCTACTGCAAGACCGATGCCGGTCCCATCCCGCTTGGTCGTGAAGTACGGCCGGAAAATCTTCGGGAGCGTCTCGGGCCCGATCCCCTCCCCCTGATCGCGAACCTCAACCTCCCAGAAACCAGCCGAACCACGGCACCCGAGCGTCACGCTCCCGCCATCGGGAGATGCCTGGATCGCGTTGGTCACCAGCGCCACCAGAGCGTGCTCCAGGTGCCGCGGATCAAACGTCGCCTCGTCCGGCGCGCCATCAAACTCCGCCACCAGCTCCACACCCCGCATCCGAGCCAGCGGCCGATGCGACGACAGCACCCCCTCCAGCCACGGGCGAACCGCCTGACGAGTCGGCGCGATCCGCAGCGGCGCGTTCACGCTCAACAGATCACCGAGCCACCCGTTGAACCGGTCCACCGCCCCCATGATCTCCGTCTGGTCGCGCCGGATCGCCTCATCACCAGATGCACGACGCCGCGACAACTCCGCAAGGCTCCGGATCGCGGCGAGCGGGTTCCGCAGGTTGTGCACGATCCGGCGCACCATCTGACCAGTCGCCGCCAGCCGCTCACGCTCGACCGCCTCCTCCTGCATCGACTTGATCAGACCCGTCATCCGGTTCACTTCCGCAGACAACGCGCCAAGCTCATCACGCGATGTCACGGGAACCCGGTGCTCGAACTCCCCCTGGCCGATCCGAACCGTCGCCGCCTGCAGCATCCGGATCGGAACGATCACCCAGCGACGCAGAAGGATCACCCCAAGCAAAGCGATCAGCCCCACCGATGTGATCCCCGCGTACGTCAGCGTCCGATACGCCAGCCGCAGGTCCGTCAGGTATGCCATCTGCTCCGGCGCATCACCGAGCACCCGACCCTCCATCAGGTCGATCAGCTCGCACACCCGCCGATGAGATCCCGAGGCCCGTCGCGCCGCCGCCTCGTCCAGACCGCTCCGCCACTCGATCACCGAACGCTCCGCCTCGTCAACCCGCTCACGCAGCGTCACGATCGATGTCACACCCACCCGCCGCTCGAACGAAGGATCCGCCAGCAGCCGCCACGCATCCTCGCGAGCCATCGAGGCCGTCCACAGCACCGCCCGACCGTCAAACGGCGGCCCCGCTTCCACCGGCCACGCGGCACGGCCCAACGATGAAAGCTGCCACGACGCCGACGATGCCAGCGCCCGCCGACGCGACTCCCCCGCATCCGGCAGCCGCTCCAACTGCACCAGCATGTGCCCACGCAGCGTCGCCAGGTCCCGCAGCACCGCCGCCGAATCACGGAACGGCCGCACCAGCTCGTCCTCCATGAAACGACCGAAAAGCAGCGTCGCCCCCAGCGTCCCCGCCACGATCAGAGCCATCAGGCTCAGCAGCACCGCGAACTTGGATTGAAGCGACATCGCGCGCGGCCTCGCTCAGCGCCGAGGCTGGAAGTTCCAGAGCCACCCCTCGCTCAGCGGAGTCGATGAAGAGTGAACGCTCCCGTCGATCAGCGCGAAGTTCCCCTTGCCGATGTGACGCAGACCCGGGCTCCACGCCGCGTCATCCGAGTAAGGTCCATCGCGCGCACCATCAACGTCCGGCGCCGAGAAGTGAGGAGAAAAATCCTTCTTCTCCGCCAGCCCGCCGTCAACATCCCACACCAGCGGAACCATCGACCGCGTCAGAATGTCAAGGCTCAGCGTGATGTGCGACAGCGACAGACGCTTCGTCTCAGGATGCTCCGCCTCGATGTACATCATCCGCGAGTTGAACGTGTACGAGACGTTCTCCGCCGGACCGATCGCCCCGTCCTTCAGCGAACGACCCCGCTCCATCGTCACCTCGCCCGCAACCTCGCTGCAACGCAAGGGGTCCATCGAGGGATCCGTCGGGCGAACAACCTTGCTCTTGGCCTCGGTCTTGGGCCAGAAGTCGCCGATCCCGTACTGCGCCTCCGCGAAAGTCCCCAGCGAGAAGCGGTTCGGGCCAAACCGGTCGTCATCCCGCCCGCGTCCGCCATGCACCTGAGGGTCGGCGAACACCGAGAAATCAAACGCGATCCCCCGCAGCGACATCTGACACCGGAACGACCGCGATTGCGCCAACCCCCCGCGAAGACTCGGCAGCAGAATCGCCAGCAGAACCCCGATGATCCCGATCACGATCAGCAGCTCAAGTACCGTAAAGCCACGAGGTTGCGCAAGCGCCCCGCTCGCGCGCCGCGCGAGGCAACACCGTTCAGATTTGAGCCCGCACAACTTCATCGTGATCAGGCCAAGTCTCCCACGTTCTCTACCGACCATACCCCTGACTCATCCCGTTCGCAAGCGGTTTTCTGGATTCTTCACACCGTTCACATCCGCCGGACCAGACAGCCCTTCCCCATGCGAACATGGAGAACTTCCCCGCGACTCCCACCCGTCCAAATCAATCCCATGGTCGGGATAAGTCCGGGTACAGTGCCGCCGTGCTCCACGAGTCATTCATCCCACCAACCTGGCCCGCCATCGCGAGCGACCGCTTCGCCCAGACCATCCGCGCGGACCACCACCAGAGATGTCGCATCGCCCTCGTCGGCTTGCCCGATGATCTCGGTATCCGCCTCAACAACGGACGACCAGGAGCCGCCGCCGGGCCCGCCGCCTTCCGCGCCGCCCTCGCCCGCTACGGAACCCCCTTCGATGCCGACTCCAAGCGCGATCTCCCCGCCATCTTCGATGCGGGCGATGTCCCCCCCGTCCCCGGCGCCGATGAGAACGCACTCACCGAGACGCACCGCAGAATCACCGAAGCCCTCCGAGCCGTCCACCGCGCCCGAATGATCCCCATCTGCATCGGCGGAGGTCACGACCTCACCTTCCCCGCCGTCCGCGCCCTCGCACTCCACCACCAAACGGCAGTGGGGGGCATCAACATCGATCCACACCTCGATGTCCGCGAAACCATCGGCTCGGGCATGCCCTTCCGAGCCCTCATCGAGGCCCACCACCTCGAACCCGCCCGCTTCACCACCCTCGGCGCGGGCCGCTTCACCAACTCCCGCGCCCACAGCGACTGGCTCGCTTCACGCGGCGGAACCATCACCCCCATCACCGCACTCCTCCGCGATCCCGCCGCCGCCATCAAGACCGCCCTCAACCACGCGGGCCACCGCGCCTTCGTCTCGTTCGACCTCGATGCACTCGACGCCGCCTTCGCACCGGGCGTCAGCGCCATCAACCCCGCGGGCCTTTCCCCCCTCATCGCCGCCGCTCTCTGCGAAGCCGCCGGCGCTGACCCCCGCGTCCAGCACTTTGACCTCATGGAGCTCAGCCCGCCCCACGACCCCGATGGAAGAACCGCCCGCCTCGCCGCACTCCTCTTCCTCTCCTTCCTCGCTGGCTTCACCCGCCGAGATCAGGCACCTCACCCAGGAGCCAACCCGTGAGCGCCATCCTCATCACCGATGCACGCGTCCTCACCATGGGACCAGCCCCGGGCCTCCGCCGCGGGCCCGCACCCATGAACGATCTCGGTGTGATCGAGAGCGCCGATGTCCACATCGACCGCGGGCGAATCATCGAAGTCTTCCCCGCCAGTAGCCGCTCGCTCTCACGCACCCTCCCGCCGGGCGTGCGCCTCCTCCACGCAGGTGGCCGCGTTCTCATGCCCGGTTTCATCGATGCCCACACCCACGCTCTCTGGGCTGGCAACCGCCTCGATGAATGGGATGCCAAACGCAACGGCGCTGCCTACCTCGACATCCTCAAGGCGGGCGGCGGCATCATGTCCACCGTACGAGCCATCCGCGCCGCCACCGAAGATCAGCTCGCCGCCAACCTCGCCTCCCGCCTCTCCATCATGCTCTCCGAGGGCACCACCACCGCCGAGGTCAAGTCCGGCTACGGCCTCTCCGCCGATGCCGAGATCAAGATGCTCCGCATCATCACCGCCGCCGCCAGAGATGCCGGCGCTTCCATGCCCACCATCATCCCCACCGCCCTCATCGCCCACGCCCTCGATGCCGACATCCCCGCCGAACGCTTCATCAACCACACCATCGATGCAACACTCCCAGCCATAACCAAAACCTTCCCGGCCATCACCATCGATGCCTTCTGCGAGCAATCCGCCTGGCCCCTCGAGGCCTGCATCCGCCTCTTCCAGGCCGCCCGCGCCGCGGGCCACCCCTTCCGCATCCACACCGACCAGTTCAACTCCCTCGGCATGACCAGGTGGGCCGTCGCAAACGGCGCTGTCTCCGTCGATCACCTCGAAGCATCCACACCACAAGACATCGCCGCCGTCGCCGCATCCCACACCCCCGCCGTGCTCCTCCCCTGCACCGGCTTCCACACCGATGGACGCTACGCCCCCGCCCGCGCCCTCATCGATGCCGGCGCTGCCGTCGTCATCGCCAGCAACTGCAACCCCGGCTCGTCCCCCTGCTCATCCATGCCCATGACCATCGCCCTCGCCGTGCGCATGCTCAACATGACCCACGCCGAGGCCCTCATCGCCTGCACCGCCAACGCCGCCGCCCTGCTCGGCCTGCGCGATCGCGGCCACATCGCCCGAGGAATGCGAGCCGATCTCGTCCTCCTCCGTCACACCGATGAGCGCGAACTCGCCCACGAGTTCGGAGGCAACCCAGTCGATGAGGTCTTCCTGGCGGGCCACCGCCTCAACGCCAGCCTCAACCCCACCGGCGACTGAAACACCAGCCCCGCCGCGGCGATCAACGCCACCCCAACCCCACGCACCGCCCAACCACGGCGCGCGCACACCCTGAGCCGCCAGACCCTTCCCACCTCAGCGCCCTCGGCGTCTCTGCGGTGAACCCGCTTCGAGACAGCCCCTAGTGAACCGCCACCGGCTCGCCGGGCCGCGCCGGCGCGGTGAACCGCGCTGTATCACCAGGCGCAAAGTGGAAGTTCGCGTCATCCGTCCCGTACCACGAGATCAGCCCGGGAACCACCGCCCCCACCAGACGCTCATCACGCGGCACCACGCGCACCGTGAACCCGCGGCGACCAGAACCGCCCGCCGCGAACTCGCACGAGAACGCGTGAACGCCCTCGCGCTGCCCGGTCCCGGCATCCGCCACCATGTCGATCGTCGAACCGCCCACCATGTCGCCCAGGCTGCTCACCTCGCCGTGATACAGCTGCACCCGCACCTCGTCGGGCCGCAACGACCCCAGCTCCACCAGCGCGCGAACCCGGATCGGCGTCCGCACCGGCACCGCCGTCGTCACGTTGCTCTCAACCCGGCGAACTCCAACGTGCTCCCAGAACCGCCGCAGGCGATCCACCTGGTGCGCAAGGCCCTTGCCCTGCTCCAGCCCGCCCGCCGTCAGCGAACGCTGAACCCCGTGCGCCTGCAGGTAGAACTCCTCCGTGTAGTCCGCAACCATCCGGTTCGTCGAGTACCGCGGAGTGTTCAGACGGATGCTCGACTTCATCCGAGCCAGCCACTTCCGCGGCAGCCCCGACTCGTCACGCTGATAGAACTCGGGCAGGATCTGCCGCTCCAGCAACTCGTACAGCGCCCGGCTCTCGATCTGGTCCTGCGTCTCCGTGTCGTCGTACGACTCACCTTTGCCGATCGCAAACCCGCTCGACGCCTCGTACCCCTCGTCGAACCACCCGTCGAGGATCGAGATGTTGATCACCCCGTTCATCGCCGCCTTCATCCCCGAGGTCCCGCTCGCCTCCATCCCGCGC
>JBIPMO010000010.1:0-21936 GCA_044369085.1 Phycisphaerales bacterium | reverse complement strand
GCTGCCGTGACCGACAACTCGGGCGTCGTCCTCTTCGAAGGCCTCACCGAGGCGTACTACGACATCGAGGTGCGTGCCCCCGATCACGGCACCTTCCGCTCGAGCCTCTTCATCGGCGGCGGAGATGTCACCGATGTCGAGGCATTCCTGCCGCGCCAGCTCATCACCTACAACTGGTCGGTCACCCCCATTGATTTCCAGGACATCTACCGCATCACCATCCAGGCAACCTTCGCGACGCAGGTCCCCGCGCCGGTCATCGTCATCGAGCCGACCTACGTCAACCTCGAAGGCATCCCCCTCCCCACCCAGATCAACTACACCATCACCAACCACGGTCTCATCGCGGCCAACGATGTCCGCTTCACCCCGGGCACAAGCCCCGACTTCGAGATCGTCCCGCTCGTCGATTCGTTCGGCGACCTGCCGGGCATGGCGTCGATCACCGTCCCCGCGCTGATCCTGCCCAAGAACAACGTCATGCGCAGCGCTGAGCGCAGCGGTTGCTCGACCGCTGTCTCCTTCGTCTGTTCGGACCTCCCCTGCGGCGACCAGATCTACACCTACTGCGGGCCCTCGATCACCGTCAGCGGTGATGACTGCGGCAGCACCGGTGGCGGAGGTGGCGGCGGCGGCGGCGGCGGCGGCTCCGGATTCGGAGGCGGGCCGGGCGGCGGCGGCGGCGGCGGTGGTGGAGAGGTCATCATCGGCCCGGGCGTTGTCTCCCAGCCCGTCGCCTGCGACCCCTGCACCATCAAGTGTGCCTTCTCCGGCCTCGGCTGCATCCCGGGCCTCGGCTGCGGAGCAGGGCTCGGCGGCTGCGGCGCGCAGATGAACGTCTCGACCGCGGGCAACGCCGTCAGTTCCGTCGCCGGGTGCCTCGGCGCTGGCGTGAACTGCGCTGTCAACCTGACACCGCTCGCCAGCCAGCTCGCGTGCCTTTGCTCGATCCTCCGTGACTGCGCCCTGTGCCAGTTCACCGGTGTCGGACCCACCAACTACATCCCCTGCAGCCCTGGCGACCTGATCGCAGGGGCGGGCGCCGCGGCGGGCGGGTTCATCGACGGCCTCCGTGCCTCTGCATTCGCATCGCCGACTTACGGCTCGGTCGTTGTCGACAACTACCTCCGCATCTATTACGCCTACATCTTCCAGTACGCCCTCCTCAAGGAGGTCTACGGCGATGTGGACTGGATCCTCGTGGACTCCACGACCGCCCCTGCCTTCGACGGGTTCAACGCCGCGTGGCAGCAGACCATCGCCGCCGACAGCCCCTCGGGCATCCGCATCAGCGAGGCGGAGCGCACCATCCTCTCCTCGGCCCCGCGGCCGCCCGCGATGGATCAGGCCGATGTCGAGGCCTTCGTCGAGCGTTGGAACCGCTCGCAGGACTACTACGACCAGAGCATCTACACCGCCAGCGATGTCCCGGCCGGCTGGGACACCAACTTCATCGACTTCCAGCTCATGCGCGTCATGTACGAGTACGGCAAGGAGATCGAGATCGAGGTGACCAGCAACGGCTTCGCCGGGCTGGCCGATGCCCTCCAGCACGCCCGTGCCGAGTACGAGAATCAGGCCGCCCCGATGACCGATGGCGAGGTCCGCGGCGGCGGGTTCGAGAACCTGGCTGACGCCATGAACTACGCCAAGGAAGTCGTCGTCGCCGACACCCTCGACGCCGGCGCGGGCGTCTGCGCCACCGTCAAGATCGAGATCGACCAGACCCTGGCCGTCACCCGCACCGCCTTCCGAGCCAACCTCGAGATCGACAACGAGTCCTCGAACCCGCTCGAGGGCATCACCGTCAACATCATCATCAAGGATGTCAACGGCAACAACGTCAACAACAAGTTCGGCATCTTCCCGCCCGAGCTCGGCGGGGCCCTCACCGGCGTCGGCGGCAACGGCACGCTCCCGGGCAACCTCACCGGCAACGCGTCCTGGACCATCCTCCCCACCAACGAGGCGGCGCCGCTCGAACCGACCGACTACTTCGTCAGCGGCACGCTTTCCTACAGCGCCTCCGGTGAGGTGGCCACCGTCCCGCTCTACCCCGCTCGCATCACCGTGCTCCCCGACCCCAGCCTCCAGCTCTCCTACTTCCTCGAAACCACGGTCTACGCCGACGATCCCTTCACGCCTCAGATCGAGCCCAGCATCCCCTTCAACCTCGGCCTGATCGTCAAGAACAACGGGTCGGGCATCGCGCGCGATCTGACCATCACCTCCAGCCAGCCCGAGATCGTCGAGAACGAGCGCGGGCTGCTCATCGACTTTGACATCATCGGAACCCAGGTCGGCAACCAGTCCATCAACCCGTCGCTCACCGTCAACCTCGGCGACATCGGGCCAGCCGAAACCAACGTCGCACGCTGGCTCCTGATCGCCTCGCTCCAGGGCGAGTTCACCCGCTTCACCGCCACCTACCAGCACCTCACCGGCCTCAACGACCCACGCCTCTCGCTCATCGAGAGCGTGGACATCTTCGGCCTCAACCACGTCGTCCGCGATGTGCGCCCGGCCGCGGATTCGCTCCCCGACTTCCTGACCAATGACTTCCCCGACCCACGCGACCTGCCCGATGCGGTCCACCTCTCCAATGGCAACGTCGAAGAGGTCGATTCGGATGTCAACAGCGTCGCCACCCCCGTCCCCGGCAAGCTGCGAGCGACGATCAACGCCGACGCCGAATCCGGCTGGAACTACTTCCGCGTCGATGATCCCTTCGACGCCTCGTACCGTCTCTCGCGCGTCGAGCGCCATGACGGCACACCGCTCCTCATCCCCGAGAACGCCTGGCAGACCAGCCGCATCGACCGACTCAGCCCCGGAAGCCCGGTCGAGCGCTACATCCACATCTTCGACCGCGGCGGAACCGGCGAGTACACCCTCTTCTTCGACCCCGACAGCGCCGCACCCGAGGTCATCTCCGTCGCGTCCGTCCAGTCGCACGGGTCGGGCGTGGGCGAGGTCGGCCTGTCGATCGATACCGGCGCGCTCTTCACCGAGCCGCGCGGCCCCGGCATCTCCAAGCTCATCTACACCTTCAACGAGCCCGTCGACGCCGCGACCTTCAGCAACGTCACCGTCCTCGTCGACGGCTTCAATCTCAACGGTCAGGCCGTCAACCTCTCCGGCGTGGCCCGCAACGTCACCATGACCACGGGCGACACGGTCGGTGTCATCGAGTTCACCCCGGCCCTGCCCAGCCCGGCGCGCTACTGCGTGCAGCTCGTCGGCGTTCAGGACCGCGCCGGCAACCCCGTCGCGGGCCCGGGCCAGCGCATCGACATCGCCCACCTCCCGGGCGATGCCACCGGCGATGGCCGCGTCAATCCGACCGATGTCGGCGGCGTCGGCTCGCTCATCTCCGCCTCGGGCATCGACCGCGAGGTCATCTACCAGGTCCGCTCGGACATGAACCTCGACGGTGCGGTCTCGAGCGCCGATGTCCAGATCGTCCGCGACAACGCCCGCAAGGAAGCCCGAAGCGTCCCGAACCCCTGCCTCCTGCTCGCCGCCGGCGCGCAGCAGCCGGGCAAGGACACCGATGGCATCTCCCCGACCGGCACCACCCTCTTCGATTCCGACGCAACGCCCCCGACCGTCAACGCACAGTCGGATCAGGAGAACGCTCCAACAGACCCGACTCCCCCGGCCCCGACCCGCATGCTCGCCTACGAGTTCGCGGGCGAGCAGCGCATGCTCGCGTTCGACGATGCCATGCTCGCCGTGTTCGATCCGACCGGCGGGCGTGATGTCCCCGGGCTGCTCGATCAGTACGGTGTGCAGCCCTCGGATGTCGCGGTTTGGCCCATCGACGGCTGGTGGGCCGCTCGCCTCCCATCCAACATGACCGCCCCCGAGGCACGGCGTTCCCTCGAGAACGTCCTGGCCGCCGCCGGGCTTAACACCGCCCCCATCCTCCGCACCGACGACGGCGCGATGCTCGCCCCGGCTTCGAGCATGCTCGTCAAGTTCAACCAGGACATCCCGCCCGAATGGGCCGGACGAGTCATCGAACAGGTCGCGGGCATCGATGCACGCTCGGCGCGCACGACGCGTCCCGGCTACGCGGGCATCGCATCCATGTGGCGGATCGACCTTGGCAACCTCCAGGGTGATGCCGTCCTCGAACTGGCCGCCTCCCTCACCAAGCGCCGCGAAGTCGAGTTCGCCGAGCCCGAGTTCATCTTCATCACGCCGGCGGCCACCGAGGTCCAGGAAACCACCCTTCCCCAGGCGCTCACCGGCGAGGCCGCCGAGGCCGAACTGGCCATCATCGGCGACTTGAACGCCGCGACCACCGCCCGCGAACAGTTCGAGCAGGCGGCCGGTCTCATCGATGACCGCGAGATCCACGCGGCCATCCTCGCCGTCCTGGGCAGGGATGCCGCACACATCGCCGGATCGACCACCGCCCTCGTCGAGGCCCTGAATCACGCGGGCGGTCAGAGCGGGCGTGTCCTGCTCACCCAGGTCAACCTGCCCTACGGATCCAAGGCGCTCGCCGAGGTGACCAGAGCCCTGTCGGATCGGGGCATCGTCCTGCTCAGCGCTCAGCCGCTCGGGCTGTTCTCCCGCCTGCCCGGCGTCACCGACCCCATGCCAGATGTCGACCCGGCCCGAACGGCCGCCTATGCCATCGCCTACCAACTCGCGGGTCCGGCCGAACGCGGCCTGATGGACACCCGCCACGCCGCGGATCCGGCGTTCACACTGGGCACACGAGGTGAGGTGGGCAAGGTCGATTCGGACCCGGCCGCCGGGGCCGAACTGTCCGAGATCATCCGCATCCTCCAGCAGTTCGGCAGCGATGCCGCCGCCCACCCCGCCGCGGATCTGAACTCCGATGGCGTCATCGATATCGCCGACCTCGTCCGAGCCATCCAGGCCGGCAACGAGCCCGGCTGACCCGCGATTCAATCCACCTCCGCCGGAAGCGAAGGCTTCTCGCGGGGTTTTCAGGCCTCGGATCGGTTTCTGGTGTATCTTGTACTCGTCAGCGGGCCGCACATCCCGCCGCCGTTCAAAGTCTCGGAGGAGTCAGCCCATGCACCGTTCTGTCACGTCCCCGCTGGTTGTCGCTGCGCTCGCCCTCGTCGCGACCGCCGCCGATCAGACCCGCGCTGCCTACATGATCACCCCGCTGAGCGGCGGAACCAGCCAGCGCACGCTCGCTTGGGGACAGACCCTTACGCTCGACATCGTGCTCACCTCCAACACCGCGCCGGCGGACACCCACACCTCCGCGCTGTTCCAGGTCCGTTTCACCCGCGCCGGGTTGTCGCTCACCTCGATGACCTGGGCCCAGCCCTACCAGACGGGCGGACTCAACGACTTCAGCCTGCCGGCAGCCGCCGAACTCCCCGTCGCCATCGTTCCGGCCACGCTCGAGGGCGGGCTCTACCCCCAGAACCTCAGCGACATCGAGATGGGCAACGCGCTCATCGGTGCCTCGTTCTCGACCGGCACGCTCGTGAGCCTCACGATCGCGATCCCATCGAACTACGGCTACGAAGGGCCGATCTTCATCTCCCTCAATCCCGATGAGTTCGCGTCCGGCTTCAATCCGGTCTCGACAACGGCCGGCCAGGTGTTCCGGCTCGACGTGGTCGTCCCGGCGCCCAGCGCGGTCATCGCCGCGGCCTCCTTCGCCGCCGTCGCGAGCCTGCGCCGCCGGCGCACCGCCTGATCAAGCCACCGGACCGAAGCTCACATCACGGGCAAGGCACGCCGAAGTTCGCCAGGACCGTCGTGATGTCCGCGAAGTTCACCTCGCCGTTCTGGTCGGCATCTCCCAGACCCGGCGTCAGGCCGTAGTTGGCCAGCACCGATGTGATGTCGGCGAAGTTGACCTCACCGTTCTGGTCGGCATCGCCCTGGCACATCGGGGGCGCGGCGTTGATCGTCACATCCCAGGTCAGGCTGACCTGCGAGGCCGTCTGCCCGGGGATGTTCTCGTCGCTGGTGAGGATCGTGAACGTCGCGGAGTAAGGGCCGGCCACGGCGCTGGTGGTGTCCAACCAGAACTGCAGCGAAGCGGGGGAGCCGCCGATGCCGACCACCGGGACGGCCGGACCCGAGAACCCCGGCCCGCCGCCGGTCACGGCGTCGATGTCCATGAGGGATGAGGTCGAAACGAAGCCGAAGTTGTGGAGCGACACGGTCACGCTCTGCACACCGGTGTCGGTGTCAAACGTCGAAGTGATGGTCCCGGAGTTGATATCGGTGCCGGCATCAAAGGACGGGTTGCTCGCCGAGAGCACGGCGGCGTTGATCGTGACCACATCGTTCCCGTCGGCCGACCCCCTGCCCGCGCCGGCGGTGGTCAGATCGGTGTTATCGATGACGATCGAGCCCGCATAGTTGCCCGGGGTGCCGACGGAGGTCGGGGAGATTGTGATCGCCCGCGCCGCCGCGCCCGCCGGGAAGCCGCGGCCCTGACCGACCGGGCCGGTCACCGAGAATGGCCCGGTAATCGTCGCGTCGTAGGTGGTGGGGTAAATGCCGCTCCGCGAGAGAGACACGACCGACGCGGCCGGCGCGGTCCCGGCGATCACGCGGAAGCTGACCGACTGCGCGGATGAACCATCGCCCGCCGGCGCCCCGCCGATGAAGAGCGTGGAATCGTTGGGAGCGGTCCCGAAGATCGCCCAGACGAACTCGGGGCGGTCGACAAAGGGGTTGCGGTTGCCCTGGTAATACAGCGGATTGGCCGTGTTGCTGAACAGCAGCTGGTTCCGCTGTCGTTCGACGGTGTTGATCTCGTCGGAGTAGTGCCATTCGAGCAGGCGGGTCAGGTCGCCCATCTGGCTTCCGCTCGGCACGCCCGAGACGAGCTCGAGGTCAGTGGTGCTCGCGTCGGTCCCGTCGTACCGCGTGGCCATATAGAACATGGCACGGGCCATCTCGCCGCGATCGTTCGTCCCCGCGACATACGGGCGGCCGACCATCGAAGGGTTGGTCGAGGGCTGAGGGTCCCAGTACCCACCACCGATGCCGAATGGATTGTTCCCGCGCGAGCTATTGACCCCGGGGTCGCAGGGCCGCAACTGGTGCAGATCGGTGTAGTCCGGTCCCGACCCGGCCAGCCCGCGCGAATCGGGCCACGTGTGCTCGCGGTTCCAGGTGATCCCCGCGTCCCACGCGCCGGACACCGACACTCCCGAATAGATCAGGATCACGTTGCCGGGGATGTTGGGGTCGGGCGCCAGAAGCACGAGCGCTTGTCGAGCGTTGTCATAGCTGCGAACGCGGTGGGATGTGGATGCCGCGTTCCAATAGTCCTTCCCGATGATCGCTCGGAGCTGCGACTTGAGCACCCCGCCCGTCCCCGTCGCGGTCGAGTAGTAGCCGGCGGGAGGCTCGAACTGGGCCGCGGCACCCGCCGCGACCACCAGCCACCCACCGATCGACGCGACCAAAGCACAACGCGAGAACGCACGGGAATCACGCAGCATCGGCATCACTCTTCTCCATCCGCACGCGTGCGGCACGCCCGAATCGGAAGCCGCAAGACTAGGCTCATTCGCAGTGCAGAGCCACCGGCCGCTGCAGGAGCCTTTGGTGAACTCGGGTGCTGCATGACGGCGACAAGGACACCGAACGAAGGCCGGTCGGACGAGGCTATCGGCCTTCCGGCGATGGTCGGATTCGGCCAGTCAGCCAGTCCCACACGTAGTACACGGGGACACCCGCTGCGAGCAGACCGATCCAAGGCAGGGTTTTCGACGGCGCATCAATGATCGCCAGCACCGTCATCGCGATGCTCGCCGCGACAAAGATCGCGGGCACAACCGGGTAACCCGGCACCCGGAACGGGCGCTCATGCGCGTGATGCCGAGTTCGCAGAACAAACAGCGCCACCGCCCCCATGCCGTAGAAGATCCACATGGTGAACACAAAGCTGTCGGCGAGGCTCTGGAATCCCCCGAGCACCAACACAGCCAAGCACGAAAGGGCGCACTGAACCCACAGCGCGACCGCCGGCGTCTCGTACCGGGGGTGAACGCGACCAAGGAATCGAAACAGAAGCCCGTCGCGAGCCTGGGCGAACGTCACGCGAGCCCCGGTCAGAACGCTCGCGTGCGAAGAACCCAGCGTCGAGACGATGATCAGCACGGTCACCGCCGCCGCTCCGATCGGGCCCACAAGCTTGCCCAGGAGCAACGGCGCCACCGTCTGGGTCGCCGCCATCTCGGGCAGCGGGATGTGCCACATGTAGACGGCGTTGGCGAGCAGGTACAGGCCGATCACGCTGAGCGTCCCGATGATGTAGACGCGCGGCAGGGTCCGAGCCGGGTTCTTCACCTCGCCCGCAATCGCGCCGACATCGCTCCACCCGTCGTAGGTCCACATGATCGCTGCCATCACCGGGACGATCGCCTGCCACAGGGACTTCGGTGATGAGACGCCGGCGAACCCGCCGGACTCCGCTGCCGGATCGGCCGCGAGCATCTCCCGAGCCGCCGCCGCGATCCCGATCAGGATGATCCCGCTCACGGCGGCGTACTTGAGCGCCGTCAGCACGATCGCGAAGCGCGCGCTCCCCCGCACCCCCAGCACGTTGATCAGCGTGAGCGCGATCAGCGAAACGCAGGTCATGGCCGCCACGTTCCACGTCAGCCCGGTCAGTTTGTTGAAGTGCTCGGCGCAGATCACGGCGATCCCCGCCGCCGCCGCCGGCTTGGTGATCAGCATGTACGTCCAACCGAACACAAACGCCGGGCAGCGCCCGAACCCCTCGCGGATGAACACGTACACCCCGCCCGAACGCGGCATCATCGCGGCGAGCTCCGCGAACGTCAGCGCCCCGCACAGCGCGATCAGCCCGCCCAGCAGCCACAGCCCGAGGATCAGGTAGGGATCCCCGAGGTTCTGCGCGATCGTCGTGGGTGTCCGGAAAATCCCCGACCCGATCACCACCCCCACCAGCACCGCGATCGCACCCCAGAAACCCACCTTCCGCGGCAGATCAGGCGAAAGCGCTGGTGCTGAAACCGTCGTGGTGTTCATTGAACGAGCCGAGAACCAAAGCGGGCGATCGGGATCGAACCGACGACATCCAGCTTGGGAATCGCCCCCGAAGAAACCCTTTGTTCAGCAAAAAAGGCCTTGATTTGCAGCATGATAGCGCGTCCGCGGTTCATTCGCAAGCCCTCGCAGAGAATCGCCGTTGGGAGCATGGGAACGCGGTGCTATGAGACGCAGAACGGTACAAACCGGTAGCACACGCCCGTGCAAATCGTCCAGCCAAGGGTTGATCTTCAATGAATAGCTGGACGATGCTGCAGCCCATCAACCGGGCAACATAGAGCAAGACACCAACGACGCGCAGCGGCTGTTGAGCGGCTCCAGTGATCACTCCGTACGACTCTTGGAGCCCTGCTGGTCGTAGGTTCGAGTCCTTCGGGGGGCATTGCCTCAGTTTCCACAGAATCACACTCGGCATCAAAGCCCACTAAATCACGATGATGTTGGGGGTTTTGTGTTTCGGGCTTGGACGTCGTGGAAACGCTTGGGCGCGCTTGTGTTGCCGGATTTGCTGCCGCCTCCCCGACACCCCCCACTCCCGCCGCAAGGTCGAAGTGGGCATCGCGGACTTGCAGGTAGTGCTGGGCCGCGATCATCGGGGAGTGCCCCAGCCAGCCCGCCACGACGTGGGCGGGGAACCGCTCCACCCAATCCGTCGCACACGATGCCCGCATGTTGTGGAACAGCCGGGGCCAGGGCTTCACGCCCGCCTTGGCGATGATCTTCCCGAAGCTCGTCCGGAGGTTCTGCGGGGGATCGCGCGGATGGAATCGACACCGACGTAGTCGTGTATCAGAGTTTGTGCACGCCGGCTGGCCACTGACCAAAGCGTCGGACATCCCGGTGATCGAGGGGCTGTGACCATGCGGGCGGTCGACGAGGACGGCGAGCCGACCTAGATCGGGTGATTGTCAGGGCTTTGATGCGGCGGGCCGTTCACCGAGCGAGCATCATGCACTTGAACCATACTGCGCTGAGATGTACTGGCGGTACGCCCCGCTCTTGATCCGTTCCCACCACGGGCGATTGGCGGCGTACCAGGCGATGGTCTTCTCGATCGCGACGGGCCAAGCCGATCTGGTGGGATGCCAGCCGAGCTCGCGCTCAGTCTTGCCTGCGTCGATGGCGTAGCGGCGGTCGTGGCCCGGCCGATCCGCCACGTACTTGATGGACTCCTTCCCCTTGCCCATCATCTCCAAGATCGAATAGGTCAGCTCCAGGTTCGAGCGCTCGTTGTTCCCCCCGATGTTGTAGACCTCGCCCGCCGCGCCGCGCTCGAGTACCGCGAGGACGGCCTCGCAGTGGTCATCGACGTGGATCCAGTCGCGCACGTTCTTGCCGTCACCGTAGAGGGGGACCTGCTTGCCCTCGATGAGGTTGGTCACGAACAGCGGGATGACCTTCTCCGGGAACTGGTAGGGGCCGAAGTTGTTCGAGCAGCGAGTCACCACGATGTCCATGCCGAAGGTGTGGTGGTACGCGCGCGCCATGAGGTCCGCGGCGGCCTTGGAGGCGGCGTAGGGACTGTTGGCCTGGATGGGCGTTTCTTCGGTGAAGCGCAGGTCGGGCCGCTCCAGCGGGAGCGACCCGTACACCTCATCGGTGCTGACCATCAGGAAGCGACCGACTCCCTTTCCGCCCCTGGCGCGCCGCGCCGCGTCGAGCAGGGTCTGCGTCCCCAGGACGTTGGTCACGATGAAGGGCTTGGAGTCAAGGATCGAGCGGTCGACGTGGCTCTCGGCGGCCATGTGCACCACGCAGTCGGCCTCCTCCATCAATGGCTCGACGGCCGCCGCGTCGCAGATGTCGCCCTTGACGAAACGGTAGCGCGGGTCACGCTCCACGTCCGCGAGGTTCTCGGCGTTGCCCGAGTACGACAACACGTCGAGGTTGATGATGCGCCAGTCCGGGCGGTTCGCCAGAACGAAGCGGACGAAGTTGGTCCCGATGAACCCGCAGCCGCCGGTTAGCAAAAGGGTCCGCTTCACAGTGGTCGCTCCAGTCGGGGAAGAACGTGGTCGAGCGCAGCGCGCCAGGGAGTCATCGGCCCGACAAGGGCCTCGGTCGAAGTGAGGTCCAGCACGCTGTACGCCGGCCGCTTGGCCGCGCGAGGGTACTCGGCGCTCGTGCACGGCTCGACGCGGGCGGGCAGGCCCAGCCCTTCCACGATCGCCCCGGCGAACTCGAACCAGGTGCACTCGCCCCCGTCGGTCGCGTGATGCACGCCCCGCGCGCCGGTTCTGAGCATGGCCTGCGTGACGCGGGCGAGATGCTCGGCGCTCGTCGGCCGGCCGCGCTGGTCGTCGACGACGCGCAAGACTGGCCGTTCGCCGCCGAGTTTGGCGATGGTCCTGACGAAGTTCTTGCCCCAGGGGGCGTACAGCCAGGAGGTGCGCAGAAGCAGAAAGTCGCACCCCGAGGCGGGCAGAGCATCCTCGCCCTCGGATTTGGACAGGCCGTAGGCGTTGAGCGGGTTCTTCGCGCCGTCCGGCATGTACGGGTCCGAGGCTGTGCCGCTGAAGACGTAGTCGGTGCTGTAATGCACGAGCACCGCGCCCACCTCCCGTGCGCGACGCGCGAGCAGCGCGACCCCCGTCGCGTTGATCGCTCTTGCGGTGTCCAGGTTCGCCTCGGCGCCGTCGACATCGGTGTACGCTGCGCAGTTGATGATGAAGTCCGTGTCGGCATCGACAGTCAGGGCGACGGAGGTGGGGTCCGCGAGATCGAAGTCCGGGTACTCAGCGGCCCGCACCTCGAGCCCGGCGTCGCGCGCGGCCGCGACGGTCGCGCGGCCGAGCATGCCGTTCGCTCCCAGCACCAGAACCCGCCGGCTCATCGGTGCTGAACCTGCCACGGGAACCCCTCGATGGTGTCGTGCCCGCGTCGGTCTTCGTCGGGCTGCTTTGGGTCGTACTGATGGGTCAGGTAGTACAGCAGACCAGCCGGCTCCAGCCCGACGGTGGCCGCTCCGTGCCAGAGCGGTGGCGGGATGATGACGACCCCGGGCTTGCGCTCACCCGTGACGATGAGCCACGACCTGCCGTCGCTCTCGCGGTGAACGCCGACCTTCAGATGCCCCATCACGCACATCCAGAAATCGGTCTGCTTGTGGTGGCGATGCCAGGCCTTGATCACCCCCGGGTTCTGCACCGAGTAGTTGATCTGGCCACCGGGAGAGAGGATCCCCTGCATCTGGTTCATCAACGACCACCCGCGATCGTCCACGTGGGCGGGGACGGGCACGAAAAGCGGCTCGACCAGCTCCTTGGCCTGCGCGAACGCGGCCTCGAGCGTGCCTGTAAAGATGCGTGGAGTCTGGGGCGCGGGTGCTGGCATGGTGTGTGTTGAGGGGTCAGTGGCGCTGGAACAGCGCGGGCTTCGAGGCCTCGAGGTCGTTGTGATTCGCCCCGCCCTCGGCGACGAGGTTGTGGGCACGGTGCAGGCTCTCGATGGTCCCGGCGTCGGTCCACCAGCCTTCGAGGATGTCATGCGTCAGGTCGCCGCGCTGCAGGTAGAAGTTATTCACATCGGTGATCTCAAGCTCGCCTCGGGCGCTGGGCTCGAGCGAGTTGCACATCTTGAACACGTCGGCATCGTAGAAGTAAATCCCCGTGACGGCGAAGTTGCTGGGGGGGCTCTTGGGCTTCTCGATGATCTCGGCGATCTTGCCCGACCCCGGCTCACCCGTGAAACGGGCCACGCCGAAACGCTGGGGATCCTCGACCTGCTTGAGCAGCACCTTGGCCCCCGTGGGCTGAGTGAAGAAGTCGCCCGCGGCCTTGCGGATGTTGCCCTCGATGATGTTGTCCCCGAGGATGACGCTGATCTTCTGCCCGTCGGCGAAGTCCTCGGCCAGCCGCAGCGCATCGGCGATGCCGCCTTCGCCCTCCTGGTAGGCGAACTCCAAGTGCTTGAGCCCCAAGTGCTTGCCGTTTTTCAGGAGGCGGAGGAAGTCGCCCGCGTGGTCGCCGCCTGTGACGATCAGGACCTCTCGAATCCCGGCGTTGACCAGGCATTCGATGGGGAAATGGATCATGGGCCGGTCGTAGACCGGGAGCAGGTGCTTGTTGGTGACCAACGTCAGCGGTCGGAGCCGCGAGCCAAGCCCGCCGGCAAGAATAACGCCCTTCATGTGGATTCTCTCCGTCGTAGTGATGCGAAGCCGCACCAGATCGGTACGCCGAACCGACTATACCCGTTCATCGTTCGGGCTCCGCATTGGCTGAACCTTCACCCCCGCGCCGCTCCTGCCGATGGGCGGGATGGCGTTCACCAATCAGCACCCGGATTCTGGGGTAGCTAGAGCGAGTGCGCAAGTTCGGAGCCCCACTGCGGCATCGCATGCGATCGCGTGGGGGGATGGGCAGGTCGCTTTCCTTCATGTGCACCCGCATAGGGTGATTTGCTAATAACCCAAGCTCACCATGTTTAACGGTCTGAGGCATGATTGTCTGTCGGCAGCATGCCCGAACTCGGCGGTGAGTATCAAATCTCTGTGAATTCAGGAATATCCGGGTTGCAAAGTCATTGAAACCGAGTACCCTATTCGAGCTACTCCCGCGTGGGGCGCTTGGGTGAGGCGATTTGACTGTCACCATCGCCTTGGGTGTGGGAATGAATCTGAAAGAGGAGAACACAAAGATGAGCAATCGAGTGATTCTGTCGGCGGTGGCGCTCATGATGATGGGCTCGACCGCGATCGCGCGTCCGTCCATCGCTGTCAATATCGACGGCACCATCGGCGCAGGGGAATGGACTGGAGCGGCAACCTATACCATCGGTAACGGAGGGGGCACGGTGTATCTGCGGGCCGACCAGAACTTCGTCTACGCGGCATTCGACATCCTGGGCTGGACGTCGGCGATGGGGGCTGCTTCAGGCGGCAACCTCCTGGGCTTCGGTGTTTGGGACGCGAACAATAGTGCTGGTGTGACTGGGAACGGCGTCGAGTTCCAACAGGCTACAGCTGCGGCCAACTGGGGAGGCGGCGGCAATTCCGGGACGATGAATGGGCTGGTTTCCGCGTTCCGCGTCGACGGCGGAAGTCCAGAAGCATCAATCCCAGGGAGCCTTGAGGCCAAGGATTCGTTCGCATCGGGTCACCGCGTCTGGGAGGTGAAGATGCCGATCAGCACTATGGGAGTGAATCCAGGTGATACGATCTGGGCGGTTGGGGGCATCAACTACGCCAGCGCTCAACATTGGTATCCGGATTATTTCTTCCCGGGTTATAGTGGTTACGCCCCTGTGATAGTGGAAGGCCACGTAATTCCTCTTCCGACTCCCATCGTCATGGCGAGCGCCGGCCTGCTTGCGATCGCGGGCGTCTCCCGCCGCCGCGTCGCCCGCTGAACGCGACTCGGCCCATCGCATCCAACACCCCCCCCAAGCGGACGCACCACTGCGTCCGTTTTTTATTAATCCCGCTGATGCACTGCATGTGCTGGTGGGCGATATGCCGATTCTTGCTGAACATCGCGTGAGATCCGGCGTACAATGCGAGTGTTCATCGCAACCGCGGTGGGCCTCGTGGTAGTTCCGTTTGAATGATTGTCGGCTTGGTCTGTCATGAGTGCCATGGGAACAGGCATACTCGAAGGCGATCACACCCTCCTCAGAGGCGGAGGTGACGCTTGCGCTGTCGTCGGGTCATTCCATCGACTGCCTGTGCTCGGGGCACGGAGCCCAGAGGGACGGTGGCACGTGGCCCACACGAAGCCCCGGCAGGAGCGAGCGCTGAGCGAAGCGCTCGTGTCTCTGGAGGTTCCCTGCTTCCTGCCGCTGGTCCCGCAGGTGCGGTTCTACGGGCATCGCAAGCGAGCGGTCGAACTGCCCCTTTTTCCCTCGTACGTTTTCCTGCACGGCACCCGCGAGCAGGCGCTTGATGCTCTGCGCACCAAGCGCATCGCGCATCTGATCCCGGTTCCCGACCAGGCCCGGCTCGACCACGAGCTGCGCCAACTCGATCTGGCGATCGCCGGAAAGGCCACGCTCGACCCCTTCCCCTACCTTGCGGTCGGGAAGCGTGTGGTCGTGGTGCGCGGCCCGTTCATCGGCCTCGAGGGGCTGGTGGATGAGCGGCTTTCGGCATGGCGATTGGTGCTCAATGTCTCGCTGCTGGGTCGTGCGACCAGTCTTGAGATTGATGCGAGTGTTCTCGAAGCGGTCGAATGAGTGGCCCGATCGCGGGCTACCACAGTCCTGACATAGCCCTAACGCACGCGAAGTTCGCGCGCGACGGGGGCGGAGTCTGTCCGCAGATCGAGCTGTTTTCAGCCTTGATTGTCCTGCGACTTGCTGGTTTGTGCCGGTTCTGAGGTTTATCGCGGGCTCCGATCGGTTGGTGGTGCATGATCGCATTGCTTCAGAAGTCCGCGGTTCGGATGCTCTACGGGATTCGCAACATCCTTAGGGAGCTTTCCATGCTCACTTCATCGCATGCCCGTGCACCCATCTCGCCCGCTGCGCTTCTGGCGATCACCTTGGCGGCGGGGTTGCCGCTGTGCTGGGCGGCGTACGCGCAGTCATCGGAGAAGGCGCGACAGCCCGCCAGCGATGGCTCGGGCCAAGCGGCGCCCGTGGTGGGCAAGAAGAACGAGACCATCGCACCGAAATCTCCTGCGAGTTCGGCCCAGGCTGTGCCCGTCACGAACAAGACCAACTCGCGAGCCATTCGGATCGTGTCGAAACCCGTTTCCAGGTCTACGGTCGTCAATCAGGTCCCTGTTGCTCCGGCGGGTCCTGTGCCCGCCGCGGTCGCGGGCGCTGCGGCGGCACCGGCTCCGGCTACGGCTCCAGCTCCGGCTCCGGCCGGTGGTGCCACGGCAACTCCGACGCCCGCGGCGGCAGCAGCGCCAGCCTCTGTCGCACCGGCTCCTGTCGCTGCGGCAGCGGTTCAGACTCAGGCTGCCCCGCCTTCCAACCCGCCGACTGCGCCTCAGGCCAACTCCGGGACCGTTTCACAAACCGATTCGGGTGCTCGACGGATCACGCTCA
The DNA here is from genome assembly GCA_044369085.1 of Phycisphaerales bacterium. Taxonomy (GTDB): domain Bacteria; phylum Planctomycetota; class Phycisphaerae; order Phycisphaerales; family UBA1924; genus JAEUIV01. Next base: position 5,901 of record JBIPMO010000010.1, on the reverse strand, counting down.
GCGATGGCTCGGTGATGGTGATGCCCCCGGAAGCCTGGTCTCCGGCGAGCGCGCAGGTCGGCCCTGGGAACAGCACGCAGTCGACCGAGTCGCCAGAAACCTCCGATCGAGTGGGCAGCTACGCAGGGCAGCGGCCGCCCACGCAGCCACGAGACTTCGTGGCTGCTGCCGACATCGAAGGCGGGTTCAAGCTGAACTGGACGGATGTGGACTCGACCGAAAGCGGCTTTGAGATCGAGCGAACGCCCTCATTCTCCGGCGGCCCGGTGCGCGTGGCCGCCAACACGACTACTTACAGCGATCCGCAGGATCGCCCGGAAGCGCGGTACCGAATCCGTTCGGTCGACGAGGCCGGCGCGAGCCGCTACAGCGCGTGGGTGACGGCGCAGTCGGGGTCGAGCGGCTTTGAGGTCCTGGCTCCCGGCGGCGGGTTTTCTGGCCCGACGGCCCAGCCCGCGGCGATCGGGACGGCCGACATGGCTGGCTTCGACGCCAAGGCGATCGCGCGATGGGATGTGGTCCCGTACCAGACCTTCTCGGGGAACTTCCACGTGGGCGTGGTGGCGTTCCACATGAACGGGATCGACCGCGTGGACTTCTCGGTCAACGACGGCCCGTGGAGCTCGGTGCGTGAGATGAAGCTCAATCCACGCACCGGCGTGTGGGAGTACACGGCGCTGCTGCGTGCGAGCGACTTCAGCGACGGGCCGGTCGAGGTGAGGGCGGTGGCGTGGCCGCGCACGTCGGGCCAGCCGCGCGTCCTCGAGCCGCTGCGCCTCTTCACTAACGCCCAAAGCACGCTTCCCGCTCTCACCGCCTTCGTCTCCCCCTCGGGGGACGACGTATCGGGAACGGGCGCGGCGGATGCTCCCTTCAAGTCGATCTTCCGCGCCGCCAAGGCGATCCAGGACCGCTCGGGGACGAACCGCGCGGACGGAGGGACGGTATTGCTCACCGCGGGCGACCACGACTGGGGCCGCGCCGGCTACAACGCGAACGGTCAGTACATCGGGAACCTCACCACCGTCGACCGCTGGCTGGAGATCAAGGCCGCCCCGGGCGTCGGGCGTGACTTGGTGCGCATCGCGACCGCGTCAGGCGGACTTAAGAATCTGCGTACGCGCATCACGGGCGTGACGCTGCTGGTCTCCCCGGCCAACTCCGCCGCCACGGGCACGCTGCCCATGCTCTGGCTCGACAACTGCCGAATGGTTGGCCCGACCCGCACCACGGACCTCAAGTGGGTCCCCACGTCGGGCTACTCGGGCGGCGCCTGGGTCACCGAGTCGGAGGTGCAGGGCGGACGCTACGGCATCATCGGCGCGCGGCTCGTCCGCAACACACGAGTCTCAGGCACGGGCGACGACACCTTCACCAACAACCTGATGCTCGTCAACGTCGAGGCACGCGACCTGCAGATCCCCGCCGGCTCGGGCTACCACGGCGACGTGATCCAGCTCCACGCGTCCGCCACGCCGCTCTCGAACGTCATCGTCTATAACCTCCGCGCCACCAACTGCCTCGCACAGCCTTGGCACGTGGGCTACACCGGGCACGTCCGCGGCCCCGACTGGTCAGACATCGCCCTGGTCAACATGCTGATCGAGGCCGAGGGCGCGTACACGGCGCAGTGGATCCCCTCGACAAACCATCTGCTGCTGTGGCACTCGACGATCCTGGGCGCTCCGGTCATCCTGCGCGACAGCCCCCTGCCGGCGGGCCAGACCACGGTCGTTCCCACGAACATCCGCAACATCAACTTCCGCAACAACGTCTTCCACCGCCTGACGCTCTCGCACACAGGCACGACCCCGCGCGCCGATGACAGCTCGTGGGCCACCGACAACCACTTCATCGACACGACCACCTTCGGCGCCCGCGTGGTCGGCACCTTCACCAGCACCGGCGGCTCTCCCGCCTCGCTGTTCATCAGCCCCTCCGCGGACGACTACCGCCCGCAGACGGGCTCGCTGCGCGGGCGCTTCAACACGCCGATCGTCCCGCGTGACGCCGCCGCGCGGCAGGTGACCGACGCGATCGGGGCGCTCCAGCCGTAACACTCAGTCGGTTTCGATAACGGGCTTCGTGGGCAACATCACGTACTTCGGAGCAGCGCCGGACACCGGGAACCTCGGTGTTTCGGCGTTGTGCTTCAGTGTGATCGACGGTCTGCTCCCGCGCACGCGGGCGACGATCACCGTGTTCGACCACTCGCGCGGTGCGGGGCCGCTCGATGGTTGGCAAAGCCGCGTGGGCCGGACGGGCGGGATGCGCAGCAAGCGCTGGTACCGCCCGGAGAGCCACGCGTGGATCGGCGCGGCGCTGGCGTCGGGGATCCCGCTGGGCGCGAGCGCGAGCATCCTCAGCCGCGCCGCCGCCGTGCTCGATATCAGCGGCGGTGACTCCTTCACGGACCTGTACGGCCCCGAGCGGTTCAAGGCGATCGTCTGGTGCAAGCAGGCCGCCCTGCGAATGGGCACTCCACTGCTGCTTCTGCCGCAGACCTACGGGCCGTTCAACGACCCCGCGGCCCGTGCCGAGGCGTCACGACTGGCCCGCGGCGCCGCCGCCGCCTGGGCGCGCGACGCACGCTCGTACGAGATTCTCCGCGAGCTGCTGGGCGACTCCTTCGACCCGGCGCGGCATCGCCTGGGTGTCGACGTCGCCTTCCTGCTCGAAGCCCACCGCGCGCCCGACTTTGTCGACGAACCGCGCGACGGCGCTCCGCTCGCCGCGATCAACGTCAGCGGGCTCATCCACAACGACCCGGAGAAGGCGCGTTCACGCTACCGCTTCGTCGCCGATTACCGCGAGGTCAAGCGCCGCCTGGTCGAGCGGCTGGCGCAGGCCGGAGCACGCGTGCTGCTGGTCCCGCACGTCGTCACCCCGCGCGGACACTACGAGTCCGACACCGCGGCGGCGGAAGCGCTCACCGCGTCGCTGCCCGCTGCGCTGCGCTCTCGCGTGACGGTCGCCCCGGAATACGCCGACCCTCGGCACGTCAAGTGGGTCATCGCCCGCGCCGACTGGTTCTGCGGCACGCGCATGCACGCGACGATCGCCGGGCTGTCGTCGGGCGTGCCCACCGCCGCCGTCGCCTACAGCGACAAGACGCTGGGCGTCTTCGAGTCGTGCGGCCAGGGCGATCAGGTCGTGGACCCGCGCCTGCACGGAACCGATGAAGTGGTCGAGCGCGTGTGGGCATCGTTCGAGTCGCGGTCGCGCATCCGCGCTTCGCTCGAAGCCGGGCTGCCCGCGGTGCTGGGGCAGGCGAGCCGGCAGATGGACGAGATCGCCGCCGTGGTGAACGGCGCGATCGCCCCGGAGGCGAGCGCCGCGCGATGAGCCTGCGCATGAGCATCCTCCGAGGCGCGGCGGTGCTGACCGTCGGCAACGTCGTGTCGCAGGCGCTGGCGTTCGTCCGCAACGTGGTGATCGCTCGCCTGATCAGCCCTCACGATGTGGGCATCGCCGCGACGCTCGCCATCACCCTCTCGCTGGTCGAACTGCTCGCCGACGTGTCGATCGACAAACTTCTGATCCAGGCGGACGACGGGGAATCGCCGCGGCTTCAGGCCGCGTGCCAGGCGGCGCAGGCCGTCCGAGGCGTGGCGCAGGCGGGCATGCTCCTGCTCCTCTCGTGGCCCCTGGCCCGACTCTTCGACCTGCCGAGCATCGTCTGGGCATTCCAGTGCGTGGCGGTCGGTCCGCTGGTGCGCGGGCTGGCCCACCTCGACCCGACGCGCATGCAACGCGACCTTAAGTTCATCCCCTCCGCGGTCGCGGAGGTCGTGCCGCAGATCGCCTCGCTCGCGGCGGTCGTGCCCTTGGCGCTGTGGCTGGGCGACTACCGGGCCGTGCTCTTCGCGACGCTGATGCAGGCGGGGTTGTACGTCCTGTGCACGCACGCGACCGCGACGCGCCCCTACCGCTGGGCGTGGGACGGCGTGACGATGAAGCGCATCGTCGTCTTCGGCTGGCCGCTGATGATCAACGGGGCGCTGCTCTTTGCGATCAACCAGGGTGACAGGATCGCGATCGCCGCGTCGTACACCAAGGACGAACTGGCGCTGTGGGCCAACGCGATGCTGCTCGCGTCCGCGCCGCTGCTGGTGCTCAGCAAGGTGGCGGTGTCGCTGGCGCTGCCGATCCTCTCCAAGTGCCGCGAGGACCGGGCGCGATTCGAAGGCCGCTACGAGCTGTGCATGCAGGGGCTGGGATGGGTGGCGGCGGTGGTCGCCGTGCCGCTGATCATCGGGGGCGGGGCGGTCATGGGGCTGCTCTTCGGCCCGGCATACACGGCGGCGGGGGCGTTCGTCGGTCTGCTGGCCGTGTCGCAGGCGCTGCGCGTCTGCCGCATCGGCCCGACGGTCGCGGCCCTGGCCCACGGTGAGACGACCAACGCCGCATGGGGCAACGCCGCGAGACTCGTGGGCGTCATCGCCGCGATGGCGCTGGCCTTCGCCGGAAGCCCGCTCGTGCAAGTTGCGGCGGCGGCGGTCGCTGGCGAGCTGCTCTCCTTCGCCGTCGGTGTACTTCGCCTGCAGGCACGCGGACTGCTCAGCGCGTGGCGATCGGTCGGGCCCCTGCTCCCGGTCCTCGCCGTGATGGGCGTCGCGGTCGCGGCGGAGAAGTACTCGACGGCGACGCCCGCGTGGGCGCTCGGGCTCGCCGCGGCCAGCGCCGCGCTCGTCGGCGGCGCGCTGCTCGTCCCGTTCAAGCGGCTCCGCACCGAGCCGGGCCAGTTCAGACTCGCGATGCGCGGGGCCAAGGCATGAGCCAGCGCGATGGACTGCGCCGATCCCCGCTCGCGCCGATGATCGAGCTCATGGCCCGCTCCGCCTCGCTCCGCCGCCGCGCCCTGCGCCTGGCCTTCCGCGCCGAGGGCGACATGTACTGGTCCGCGACGGCTCGCGCCATCATGCAGCGCCATCACGGTGTCACCATCGGTGCCTACAGCTACGGCGACTGCTTCACCCCAGGCGTCTTCCCACGCGGCACCGTCATCGGACGCTACGCCTCGATCGCCTCGGGCATCCGCGTCTTTGCCCGCAACCACCCGATGCAGCGGCTCTCGCTTCACCCCTTCTTCTACAACGCACACCTTGGCTTCGTCGAACGCGACACCATCGAGAGCGGCACGCTCGAGATCGGCCACGAGGCGTGGATCGGCGACCGCGCCATCTTCACCCCCGGCTGTCGGCGCGTCGGCATCAGCGCGGTCGTGGGTGCGGGTGCCGTCGTCACGAAGGATGTCGCCGACTTCGCCATCGTCGCGGGCAACCCCGCCCGCGAGCTCAAGCGTCGCTTCGACCCGGCAACGATCGAGCGACTGCTCGCCAGCCGCTGGTGGGAACGTCCCTTGTCCGAACTTCTCCCCCACTTGAACGACCTCATCGGCCCGCTGGAGCGCATGGGCCCGGCGCACCCGCTCCTCCAGGCTCGAACGTGATGCGACTGCCCGTGATCCAGAGCGTGCGCGACGTCGCTGAGTACCAGCTGTGCTCCGGCTGCGGGGCCTGCGCTGCCTTCGCGCCGGGGGCGATCACGATGGTCGATGACCTCGACCACGGCCGCCGCCCGATCATCGCGCCTGGCGGCGACGAGCCCGCCCGGCGTGCCCTGCGCGTCTGCCCCGGCATCGAGCTTGCGCACGACAACGCGGGCGACAACGCACTTCTCGCCGACCTCCGCGCCGGTTGGGGACCCGTGCGGCGCGTCTGGGAAGGGCACGCGGGCGACGCCGCCATCCGTCACGCCGGATCCAGCGGCGGGGCGGCGAGCGCGCTGGCGCTCTGGTCGCTCGAGCGCGGCGGGATGCACGGGGTGATCCACGCCGCTGCGCGCCAGGACGCCCCCTATCTCAACGAGACCGTGATCAGCCGCACGCGCGATGAACTG
>JBIPMO010000144.1:0-7691 GCA_044369085.1 Phycisphaerales bacterium | reverse complement strand
ATCCACCCGATGCCCCCGTGGGGTCGCTCTGGTTCAACTCGGCCCTGGGCCAGCTCCGCATCATGGAGAAGCCCGGGCACATCATGGCGGTCTCGCTGGGTTCGGGGAGCATGATCGCGCAGCAGTACAGGGTGGGCGAGTACATCGACCTCGTGCTCATGATGGGGCTCGCGTTCGGGCTGGCGTTCCAGGTGCCGCTGGTGCTGATGCTGCTGTCGTGGACGGGCATCGTCCGCCCGGAGCACCTGACGCCCTACCGCAAGAAGATCATCTTCGGCTGCGTCGTCGGGGCGGCGCTGCTGCCCACGCAGGACCCGTGGTCGCTTCTGGTGCTCTCGCTGATGCTGATCGGCCTCTTTGAGTTCGGCATCTTGCTTATGCGGTTCATGCCGCTGCGACGGCTCATCGGGCTGGGGCCCAGGCCCACCCATGCGCCGGCTCTGACCGATGGGGACGCCGAGGCCTGAAGATTCGCGGCCAGACCTCTGCGAATCCGCAAGGGACCCGGCTCGTCGAGACATTCCTCAGCAGAAAGCCCCCCGCGGGCCGGTGTGGCCTGCGCCGAAAGCCGCGTCATTCGCCCAGAAAGAGAGATCGTCATGCCCCTCCGTCGTGCCGCCGCTCTGGTCATGCTCGCACTTCTCGCCGCCGAACCGTCGCACGCCGCGTCGGTGATCCTTGTCCCCCAGGCAGACAACACGCTGTACGAGGATCCGCTCGGCACGATCAGCAACGGCGCGGGTGTTCACATCTTTGCAGGAGTCATCCAGGCGGGGCAGCGCCGTCGAGCCCTGATCCGCTTCGATACCTCATCGATCCCGGCGGGTTCCATCATCTCCGATGCTCATCTCGAGCTCACGCTCACCAGGTCCATCTCGGGCGATGCACCGGTCACCATCCATCGCCTGCTCGGCGCGTTCGGCGAGGGTGCCTCGAACGCCGGCGAGCCGGGTGGCCGGGGCACCGAAGCGCTGGCACCCGATGCCACCTGGACCCTCAGGTTCTTCGGTTCGCCCGCTTCGGCATGGAGCACACCGGGCGGCGACTTCGAGCCGTCGCCGCTCGCCTCCACCGTCGTCGGTGACCTTCAGGGACCGTACACATGGACCAGCCCCGCGCTCATCGCACGCGTGCAGTCGTGGGTCGATGCGGAGGGGAACGACGGGCTCATCGTGCTGAGCGATGAATCCGGATTCGCGAGCGCCAAGCGCTTCGGCAGCCGCGAATCCGCCACCCCCCCGCGGCTCACCGTCACGTTCACCCCGCCATGCCAGGGCGACTACGACAGCAACGGATCGGTCTCTTTCGCCGACATCACCTTCGTTCTGGCCAACTACGGCAACCCCTTCAACTTCAACGCCATCACGGTGGTGCTCGCGAACTTCGGCGCAGCCTGCAACTGATCGATCCGCCAAACGCCATGCCCCGCTGATCTCGCAGGCGAGTCGGGGACCGCTGGCTTGGTTTGCCGCGGCCGTCTCAATCGCGAGCGCAGGCCCACTGCGCTGCCAGGCTGTCCATCACGTGAACCAGGCCCACATGGGCCGCGACATCCCGGTCGGCTCGCTCCACCGCATCGATGGCCCGCGCGTGCGGCGAGCAGTCCTCGCCCCGTGATGCCGCTTCGCGCAGCCTCCGGCGGGCGCGCTCGGCGAGCATCGTCAGCATCGCCCGCGTGCCCGTCACGTTCGCCGCTTCCTTGCTCGCCTGCGGGTTCTTCGAAACCGCCTCCTTGGCCCACTCGTCGATGAGGGATGCCATGGTCGATCCGAGAGCCGCCGGGAACTTGCCCCGCTCGAGGTCCGCGAGCATGGGGTCGAGCGCGCGGCTCCACTCGTACATGTTGCCCTCGTGCGCCTGCACCAGCCGCCCGGGCGATCCCGCAGCGTACTCGAGCAGCCAGCGACGCTCGGCCCCCTCGGCCTCGATCCCGCTGCTCGCAAGCCAGCGATCCATGGATGCATCGTCGAGCGGGCCGAACACCACGCGCTGGCAGCGGCTGCGGATCGTGGGCAGCAGCATCTCCTCCGCGCTCGTCACCAGGATGATCACCGAACCGGCGGGCGGCTCTTCCATGCACTTGAGCATCGAGTTCTGCACCGGCGCGTTCGTGCGCGAGCGGTCCAGCCGCTCGGCCTCATCGATGATGAACACCTTGCTCGCCGCGCCGCCCATCTTCAGCGATGCCGCCAGAGCGATCGGCTGCAACAGGTGCTGCTCGATCACTTCCTTGGGAATCGAGAGCAGCTTGCGCTCGCGGATCTGCCTGTCCTCGCTGTAGCGAGCCAGTTCCTTGGTGATGATGTGCAGGTCGGGGTGGGTGCCCGCGGCGATCAAACGCTGCACCTGGCTCGCCGGATCAGGCTCGGGAACGCCCGCCAGATCGGGCGCAGTGGTCGGGTCCAGCAGAGCCGCGGCGAACGCCTCGGCCGCTGTCCGCTTGCCCACCCCCATCGGGCCGGTGAACACCCACGCGTGATGCACGCGTCCACCCGTCAGGGCAGCGCGAAGTGTCGCCACCGCCCGCTGCTGGCCGAGAATCCCGCTCAGACTCGTCACGCGCTCGCTCACAGTTCGACAAGCCTAACGCACGGGCCGGAGCCGCGGGAAAGCCATGAAATCGTTGACCAAAACGCAGAGCCGTGATTCCCGAACAACTCCCTGTACATGCAAGCCGGGCACGCCCTGAGCACATCCGCCGGGCCAGCAGACCGGGTTTGCACGCCACTCTTCGCCCCCCTACAAGTCAACCCACCCATGCTCGGCCTCATCAACCTGCTGCTCATCGGCTTCCTGTGCTACCTCGCCATCACGACGTGGATGGTGGTGTCGCGTCTGCGCAATCCGCCCCGGCGCACCTACGCGGGCGCTGTGGCTCGGAACCAGCCCGGAGACCCGAGCGAAGCCTCACCCGCGCGGGCCTTCCGCGAGTTCTCGATTTCATGGCGCGGCATCGCGCTCCCTGCCTGGGACATCGAGGGCGAGTTGGCCGACGACCCCATGGCCCCGGTCATCATCTGCACGCCCGGATGGGGCGAGTCGAAGCTTGGTGTGCTGCCGCGAATGGATGCCTTGGCCCCGCTCGCGGCCCGCATCATCGCGTGGGACCCCCAGGGGCTCGGCGATGCGCCGGGCGAGTGCAACCTCGGCACGCTCGCTGACACCGAGGCTCTGATCGCGCTCATCGAGACCATCAGTCCGCGTCTACTCTCTCTCGGTGGGATGGGTTTGCAACCCATCTCTACCACTTCTACGGCTTCTGACACCGCACCTGCGCTCGAGCCACCACCGCCGATTCATGATGTGAACGATGCCCTCCCACGCCCGATCCTGCTCCTGGGCTGGTCGATGGGAGCGGGGATCTCGCTGCACGCGGCCGCTCTGCTGGCCGAGCGCGGGCGGCCAGCGCTCGCGGTGATCGCCGAGGCCCCCTACCGCCACGCGGCGACGCCGGTGGTGAACTTCCTTGCCCTCGTGCGCATGCCGCACAAACTGCAGCGGCCGCTCGCGATGTGGTGGCTGGGCTGGCGACTGCGGCGGAGCCTCGACTGGCGCAGCTTCGACCGAGCGAGCTTCGCCGCGCGGATCGCCTGCCCGCTGCTGGTGCTCCACGGCACGCTGGATGAGATCTGCCCGATCGATGATGGCCGCCAGATCGCCGCCGCCGCCCCGCGCTCCCTGCTGATCGCGGTCGAGGGCGCCATGCACAACAACCTCTGGACCCAGGAGCCCTATCGCACCCAGTGCACCCGGGCCATCGCCGACTTCATCCCCGCGGCCCGGGCGTCGACGCGGTTGGGGTGAGGCGAGGTGGCACGCCATGCGCGGCCGATCAGAACAATCCCGTCAAACAACAACGCCCCGATCTCTCGGGGCGTCGTGTGGTGTGCTCGCTTCGCGGGGAAGTGCTTGTAGCGGTCAGTTGAGGGAGACCTTGCCCAGACCGGGGGCGGGAGCGGGGTCTTCCGCGTTCGCCTCGGTCGGCTCTTCGGGCTTGGGCTTGCCCAGGTACTGGTGCTCGAGTTCGATGCGGATCTTTTCCAGAGCCTTGTTCTGGATCTGACGCACGCGCTCCTTGGTGACGCCGATGATCTGCCCGACCTGCTCGAGGGTCATGGGCTTCTCTTCGATGTCAGCGCCCTGCAGGCGGAAGCGGTGCTCGATGACGGTGCGCTCGATGTCGGTCAGGTCGCACTGGTTGTCCATCACCAGACGCTTGACCTCGGCGGCCGCGTCCTGCTCGAACTCCGAGCGGCGAGTCTCCAGGAAGTTGGAGCGCTCGAGCTTGGGGTCAAAGTCGGTGGGGAAGCGCTGGCGGTACTTGCTCAGCTTCATCCCCTGGCGGCTGAAGGCCTTGAGGATCGCGCGGCAGGCGTAGGTCGAGAACTTGAACCCACGCTCGCAGTCGAACTTGTCGACCGCTCGGAGCAGGGCCATGTTCCCCTCGCTGACCAGGTCGGCGAAGTCGACCTCGGACATGCGCGTCCGCTTGGCCATGGCCAGAACGAGCGCGAGGTTGGTCTCGGCGATCTGCTCGCGCAGCTGGTCGGACTGGCGGTACCAGCGCAGGAGTTCCTCGGCCTGATCGGCGGTGGGCTTGCGCTCCTCCGACGACCAGACTTCCTTCTGAACCCGCGCGATCTGGCAGCGGGCGTAGTTGTACTGCAGGAACAGCACGCGCTCTTCAGCGCCGGTGAGGATCACCTGCTCGGTGGTCTTGGGGAGTCGCCCGCGACCGGCGTTCAGGTCGTCCATGACGGGGTGGTACCACGACGCATCGGGCTTCTTCACGGCCGGCGCATCGTCGTAGATCTTCTTGAACGCGTCCTTGACGTAGAACGCCGCGTTGTCGATGAAGTCCTGCTCACCGGCGAGGAGCTGCTTGAGCAGACGCTCTTCCTCGGCGCTGAAAGACTTGCGGGCGACACGACGGCCGTCAGACGCCACGGCGATCCCACGCCGGCGATGGAGCCGGTGCAGGGGCGAGTTGGCGTTGAAGCGGCTGGGGATCATGGTCGTGCTTTCTGGGGACAGGCGGTGCGGGGAGAATCCTTCTTCAGTCAGTCCTTTCGACCCGGCCTTCATCGCCGGGCCACCTTTTTCTGCCTAGCGAACCTGCCATGGGTTCGCGGGATTCCATTTTGAAGTTTCAGTATTCACTGAAAACTTGGCGAGTCGTGAGCGTGAGAGACCTGTTCTGTGAGCAACAGAACGCGAATCGTGGGACGTGTTGGACCAATGGAGCGCTTCGAGGCGCTCAAACGCGGATCGGCCTTCTCCGGGGGCGAGGCTCAGCCGCCGCCGGACAGTTGTACGGGGAATGACACTTTCGGTTCAGCTTGTTTGGAACCATTCTAACCGATTTTTATGGATTGAGCAAGCTAAACCGCACGAGTTCCGAACAAATCCACCACAATCTCCGTTTCGGCTATGTGGCGTGTCCGTCTCCACACGGCTTGACTGTCTCCGTGAAATCCAGTGATAACTTTCACCCGAAACGGACCCTTGCCACCAGAACAGGCGACACTTTCGCGCTTTATGGCACCTTTCGCGCCGTCAAGTCAAGACTCGTGATGAAGTCGGAGGGACGGGTCCCCGGGGGCAGTCGCTCCACGATCCGACGGTACAAAGGGTCTTCCCAGTTGGTCATCGCATCGATGTACCGGGGCTTGGATGTCAAAGCGATGTCCGTCAGGCCCACGGCCTGGGCCATCGACCGGATCTCATCAACCCCCACCGCTCCCGCCACACAACCGACCAGCGCCTCGGCGTCATTCAGCACGTCCGCCGGCAGAGGCCGAAGCAAGGCCAGATCCGAGACCGCGACTCGTCCTCCGGGCTTGAGCACGCGGGCGATCTCGCTCCAGACGCGCGGCTTGTCCGGCGAGAGGTTCAAGACGCAGTTTGAGATGACCACGTCCACGCTCGCGTCCGCGACGGGTAGGTTCTCGATCTCCCCGAGACGGAACTCGACGTTCTGCATCCCGGTGCGCTGCGTGTAGTACGCCGCGTTCGCCCGCGCCTTGGCGAGCATGTCGGCGGTCATGTCCACCCCGATCACGCGTCCGCCCGGGCCGACCTTGGGCCCGGCGATGAAGCAATCGAACCCGCCGCCGGCCCCGAGGTCGAGCACGACCTCGCCGGGTCGGAGCCAGGCGATCGCCGTCGGATTCCCGCACGAGAGGCCCATGTTCGCCGCTTCGGGCGAGTTGGCGAGTTCCTGCGCCGAGTAGCCCAGAGCCTGAGCGAGTTGTTCCGGGCTGAACGTCGCGGGGCCGCAGCACCCGCCGCCAGCCCCCGATGAACCGGCGCAGCACGAAGCGGGGGTGATCTCCAGCGTCGCCGATTCGCTGGGCTTCGAGGCGCTCCACGAGCCAGCACGAGCGATCGCGCCGTACCCGTCGCGCACGACGGCGCGAACCTCGTCAGCGGAGGGCTTCGACGCTGCGCTGGCGGCTGCATCCGTGCCGCAGCAACCAGGGGCGCAGCACGATGCCTTGGTTTCAGCCTGGATCTTGCCGGTATTCATGAACATGCTCCTCTTGGTGAGTCTGATGGATATCGCGTTCAACACTCCGGGGAAACGCCCTCGACGCCCGACGTGCGGCACGTCGAAGGGCAGCACTCGTCGATCGCGTCCGCCATGGCCCGCAACAGCCCGGCGAGCCGCTGATAGCGCACGGCGTAGAAAACCGTCCGCCCGCGCTTGGTCATCGCCAGAACCCCCGCCTGCTCCAGGGTGCGAAGATGCCTCGACACGACCGACAGATCAACGGCACAGCACTCGGCAATCTCGCCTACGGCGCACCCACGGCCGCACTTGGCGATGCACGCCACCAACCTGAGCCGTGTCGGATCGCACAGCGCCTTGAACAGGCCGGGGTCCAGCAGCGAGTCGATCGAACCGCAGCACGACGAAGCGGCAAGCGGCGTCAGGGCAAATTGCTTGCTTATTTGCGTCACTATGCAACGATAGCACCCTATCGAGCCGCTTCAACTGAATACCGGCAGAATTTCGGTCCTGCGATCCCCGGCGTACCCTAAAGCCCAAACCCCTGCCCCTCTCACCCTTCGGAGCCACGCATGCCCTTCACCCTGCCGAACCTGCCGTACGCCGACAACGCCCTCGAGCCGCACATCGATGCGCGCACGATGGACATCCACCGCAACAAGCACCACAACGCCTACATCACCAACGCCAACAACGCTCTCGCGGGCACCGCGATGGCTGACTGGTCGGCCGAACAGGTCTGCCGCCGCCTCAAGGAAGCCCCCGCGGACAAGATGAACATCCTGCGCAACAACGCGGGCGGTCATTACAACCACTCGATGTTCTGGGAGTCGATGGCACCCGCGGGCCAGGGCGGCGGCGGCGAGCCGACCGGCGAGCTCGCCACCGCCATCAACGCGGCCTTCGGCTCCTTTGCCGGTGCGGGCGGGTTCAAGGAGAAGTTCGCTGCCGCCGCCGCCACGCGCTTCGGATCAGGCTGGGCATGGCTCTGCGTCCACAAGGGCGGCAAGGTCGAGGTCTGCTCGACGGCCAACCAGGACAACCCGCTGATGAAGGACGCGATCGATACGGCCGCGGGCTGCGGCGGATCTCCCATCCTCGGGCTCGATGTGTGGGAGCACGCGTACTACCTGAACTATCAGAACCGCCGCCCGGACTACGTCACCGCGTGGTGGAACGT
>JBIPMO010000143.1:0-7712 GCA_044369085.1 Phycisphaerales bacterium | reverse complement strand
CGTAGTCGCGGCGGAACACCTCGATCGCGGCCTTGGCTTCCTCTGGAGTACGCGGAGCAGGGTCAGACATGCCGGGAGTGTAGAGCACCACCCGGCCCCGTTCTCACCCCGTCCCCACCAGGTCCGCGTTGGTCTTGAACCGCGTCATCGCCAGCAGCAGCTGCTCGATCTGCTGGTGCGGGTGCATCGCCAGCAGCCGCCGCCGCAGAGCCGTGACGGTCTTCAGCTCCGCCTCGCTCATCAGCAGGTTCTCCTTGCGCGTCCCGCTCGCCGCGAGGTTGATCGCTGGGAACAAGCGCCGCTCGGCGATCTTGCGGTCCAGGATCAGCTCCATGTTCCCCGTGCCCTTGAACTCCTCGAAGATCACCTGATCGCCCTGGCTCCCCGTGTCCACCAGGCACGACGCGATCACCGTCAGGCTGCCCCCGTCCTCCGTGTTCCGAGCCGCCCCGAAGATCTTCTTAGGGATCTCCAGAGCCTTGGAGTCGATGCCGCCGCTCAGCGTGCGCCCGGAGTTCGCGTGCTTGTTGGAGTTGTTGAACGCCCGCCCCATGCGCGTCAGCGAGTCCATCAGGATAGCCACGTGCTTGCCGGACTCGACCATCCGCTTGGCACGCTCCATCACCAGCGTCGCCACCTCGATGTGACGCTCGATCGTGTTGTCGTTGCTCGATGCGAACACCCGCGCCGGCACCGCCCGGCGGAAGTCCGTCACCTCCTCGGGCCGCTCGTCCACCAGCAGCGCCAGCAGCACCAGCTCCGGATGGTTCCTATGGAGCGCGTTGGCGATGTCCTTGAGCAGCGTCGTCTTGCCCGCCTTGGGCGGTGAGACGATCAGGCCGCGCTGCCCGCGCCCCAGCGGGCAGAACAGATCGATCAGCCGGCACGACGGCGGGCACCCCGGATACTCCAAAGTCAGCCGCGGCTGCGGGTCGATCACCGTCAGCTCGTCAAAGGGCTTGTGCGAAGCGTAATCGGCGGGCGGCAGCCCCTCGATCGCCAGGATGCGCTCGACAACCGTCCGTTCGTTGCGCGGCCCGCCCCCGCGCGGACGCCGCTTGCTCCGCCTTACCTCGATCTCCACCGTCACTTCCTGCCCGTGGCGCAGCGGATAGGCCTCGCCGAGCGAGAGCGGTACAAATGGGTCGTCCGGGCCTTGCGCGAGGCGCGAGTCCGTCATCTGACGGATTCGGCCTTCAGCGCGCTGCGGCCACTCAAGGATGCCGGTCAGCGTCGTCATGCGTGTTGTCACCGATGCCGGATCAGCGCCACCGCCCCGGGCCCAGTGCTGGAACAGCACGGGGCCCGCTCTGGCGCTCAATCAGCACTTGCAGGAACTCCGATCATGATTGGACCACGACATCGCCCCAAGGTCAAGCCGCAGCGCACGATTTGCACGAGATAAACAACATCGGACCATCGCACTCCCCGCAGACGCCGCACAAAAATGAGGCGAACCCTCTTTCCTGTAACCTGTCCCCGGTGGGAATGGAAGTCTTCAAAGGAATCCCGGTCTCGCCCGGCATCGCCATCGGACGAGTCTTCGTCCTCGATGATGTCCGCGCCCGCGTTTCGCGCCGAACCGTCGGCCCCGAGCACGTCCAGCGCGAGCTCGAGCGCTTCGAGAAGGCCTTCACCACCGCCCGCGATGAGCTCGCCGTCCTCTCCCGCGAGGCCGAGGAACGCCTCGGCCCCGAGGCCGCAAAGATCTTCTCCTTCCACCAGATGCTCCTGGGGGACAAGAAGCTCACCGCCCCCATCCTCCAGCGAATCAACACCGAGCGCATCATCGCCGAGTTCGCCGTCCAGGAGCAGTTCAAGGTCCTGGCCGACATGTTCGGCGCCATGAAGGATGCCTCTTTCCGCACCAAGGTCGACGATGTCTGGGACCTCGAGCGCCGCCTCCTCCGCCACCTCATCGGCGAGCACCGCTCCGCCCTCGACCGCCTTGACTACCAGGCCATCATCGTCGCCAACGACCTCACGCCCAGCCAGACCGCGGGCTTCCAGGGCAAGCCCATCACCGGCTTCGCCACCGATCTCGGCGGCCTCACCAGCCACACCGCCATCTTCGCCCGCGCACTGCGCATCCCCGCCGTCGTGGGCGCCGAGAAGCTCGTCGCCGCCGCCGAGGATGGCGACCCCGTCATCATCGATGGCGACCGCGGCATGGTCATCCTCGAGCCCGACGAAGCCACGATCGAGGCCTACCTCGCCCACATCAAGCGCACCGAGCAGCTCGCCCTCTCCCTCACCGAGCTCCGCGACCTCCCCGCCGTCACCACCGATGGCGAGTTCATCGAGCTCCTGGGCAACGTCGAGTTCGCCGCCGAGGTCGAGACCGTCCTGAAGCACGGCGGCGTCGGCATCGGCCTTTTCCGCTCGGAGTTCCTCTGGCTCACCTCCGACCACGAACCCACCGAGGAAGAGCAGTTCATCGCCTACCGCACCGCCGTCGAGATGGCACGCGGCGGGCCCGTCACCATCCGCACCTTCGACCTCGGCGCCGACAAGTACACCCAGGAGCGCACCGAGAACCCCGAGCGCAACCCCTTCCTTGGCTGCAGGTCCATCCGCTACTGCTTCCAGAACATCCCGATGTTCAAGAAGCAGCTCCGCGCCCTCCTGCGTGCCAGCGCCTTCGGCCCGATGAAGGTGATGTTCCCCCTCATCACCACCCTCTCCGAGCTCCGCCAGGCGCGGCTCATCCTCAACGATGTCATGGAAGACCTCCACGATGAGGGCCTCGCCTACGACCGCAAGATCTCCGTCGGCATGATGGTCGAGGTCCCCTCAGCCGCCCTCATGGCCGGGTCCTTCGCCCGCGAGGTCGATTTCTTCTCCATTGGCACCAACGACCTCATCCAGTACACCCTCGCCGTCGACCGGACCAACGAGAAGGTCCAGAACCTCTACTCCGCGGCCAACCCGGCCGTCCTCAAGCTCATCAAGGATGTGGTGCGCGCCGCCCGCCGCCGCCCCATCCCCGTCTCCTGCTGCGGCGAGGTCGCCGGGGACCCCGAATTCACCATGTTGCTCCTTGGCCTCGGATTGCGTAGCCTTTCAGCGACCCCCAGCCGCCTCCCCTACGTCAAGCAGGTGGTCCGGAGCGTCGATATCCCCACGTGCGAACGGCTGGCCAGAACGGCCTGCTCCTTCGATTCCGAACGGCAAGTGACCGCCTACCTGCGGGATCAAGCCAGGAAGATTCTTCCCGATCCTGTCGGCGGGCGTTCCGCCGACGACGGCCCGGAGTTCTGAACTCCCCCGCGGATCGTGCAGCGACCTTTGACCCTTGGCGCGACGGTTTCCCGGCGCTCAGGCGACGACACCATCGGGCGAGTTCCCGCGGCGCACAAGCGCTCCACGCGGGCCCCCGAAAGGCGACGAACGCTCACCCCGATCTTGTCGATCGGGCTGGGCCAACGGACCGCGGGTCGTCCCGGCCACGAAACCTCCGCGCTGCCCTGATTCAAACAGGGCGAGCGGGATCCTCCGGCGGTGCGCATCAACCCTCCGCAATCGCAAACCCCCACCTCGATCGGGACGCTCCTCGCCCCGCGCGATGGTCGCGGACGATTGCAGGTCCATCGCGCACCCTGAGCATCCCCTCGCCGGCCCGCACACGCGGGCGTGAAAGCGAGGACCAACGTGTCTCACCAGCAGATGATCATCAACTACGTCCCCGGCGAAGAGTGCCGCATCGCCATCGTCGAGGACGGCAGGCTCGAAGAACTCCACGCCGAACGATCCAACGCCGTCTCCTTCGTCGGCAACATCTACGTCGGCCGAGTCACCAACGTCGAGCCGTCCATCCAGGCCGCCTTCGTCGACTTCGGCCTCGAATCCAACGGATTCCTCCACATCTCCGATGTCCACCCCCGCTACTTCCCCGGCGAGGATGGCGACGCCACCGAGCAGATCGGCAAGAAGACCCCGCGCCGCGAACGCCCGCCCATCCAGCACTGCTTCCGCAAGGGACAGGAGGTCCTCGTCCAGGTCCTCAAGGAGGGCATCAACACCAAGGGGCCGACCCTCACCTCCTACCTCTCCATCCCGGGCCGCTACCTCGTCATGCTCCCGGACATGGACCGCGTCGGCGTCTCGCGCAAGGTCGAGGATGAAGACCTCCGCCGCGAGATGAAGAAGACCCTCGACCAGATCGAGCTCCCCGAGGGCTTCGGCTTCATCCTCCGCACCGCGGGCGAGGGCCGCGGCAAGATGGAACTCAAGCGCGACCTCGCCTACCTCCAGCGGCTCTGGAAGGACATCGAGCGCCGCCGCAAGGGCGGCTCGCAGCCCCGCCTCCTCTACGCCGAGTCCGACCTCCTCATGCGGGCCCTGCGCGACATCTGGACCAGCGAGATCAGCGAGATCATCATCGACAACGAGTCGGCGCTCAACCGCGCTGCCCGCTTCATGAAGATCGTCGCCCCACGCTCGGCCACCAAGCTCCTCCACTACAACAAGCCCGCCCCGGTCTTCCACGCCTACGGCCTCGAAGAGCAGATCGTCCGCACCCACGCCCGCGATGTCCCCCTCCCCGGCGGCGGATCGCTCGTCATCGACGAGACCGAGGCCATGGTCGCCATCGATGTCAACTCCGGCAAGATGCGGGCCCACGGCGACGCCGAGACCACCGCCTACAAGACCAACATCGAGGCGGTGGATGAGATCTGCCGCCAGCTCCGCCTCCGCGATGTCGGCGGCCTGGTGCTCTGCGACCTCATCGACATGATGAAGCGCGACCACCGCCGCGACATCGAGAACCGCCTCCGCGATCGCATGAAGCGCGACCGTGCCGCCACCAAGGTCCTCCCCATCAGCGAGTTCGGCATCGTCGAGATGACCAGACAACGCCAGAAGGGATCGCTCCGCGCCACCCACTACGCCAAGTGCCCCACCTGCACCGGCCGCGGGATGCTCAAGCGACCCGACAGCGTCGCCGATGATGCCATGCGCGACCTCGCCGTCATCCTCGAGCACGACAAGGTCGCCAAGATCGAGCTCGTCGTCTCACCACGCGTCGCGGGCGAGCTCCTCAGCCACAAGCGCCAGCACCTCGGCCGCATGGAGCACCAGTGGAAGAAGCACGTCGATGTCCGCGTCAGCGAGGACATCCCCGCCGATCGCGTCGCCTTCTACGCCTACGACGGCTCCGGCGCCGATGTCGACCTCGAACGCCTCCCCCGACCCAAGACACCCAAGGACCTGCCCGTCTGGGCCGACCTCTCGGGCATCAGCGAGGACTGGTCCCTCGACACCTCACGCGAAGAGGCGGCCCCGCCACCGCCCGATGAACCACTCGAACCCTTCGTCGAGAACACCGATGAGCTGATCCTCTCGGATGACCTTGACTCGGTCCCCGATGGCGATGGACCAGCGGGCGAGGACCGCGCTGGTGGCAAGCGCCGCCGTCGTCGCCGCGGTCGCGGCCGTGGCCGCGCTGATGAGGGCGCACCCCTCGCCGCACCAGGTGCCGCCCCCGCCGCCGCACCGGCTCAGCCCCGCGCACCACGCATCGAACAACCCAGACCTCCCGTCCCCGCCGCTTCCAACGAAGCCGGATCACCGGACGAGATGGGCCCGGGCGGCAAGCGTCGCCGTCGCCGCCGCCGCGGTCGCGGTCGTGGCCGCGCCGATGGCGCACCAATGGAAGCAGGCGCCACCGACCAAACGAGCCCGGAGCGCCAGCGACGGGACTATGGCGCGCCCGAACTCCCCATCGATGATGGCGACCTCCCGCCCGTCGCACCGGCCGGGCCGCGCGGCGACTCGTGGGACCTCCCCGCGCCCGCAGGGTCAGCCCCCACCGCCTTCGCCCCCATGACCCCCATCGCCATGCCCGCGCAGCAAGACGATGAGCCCGTCAGCGCACGCCCCCCGCAGCAGCGCCCGCCGCGACAACCCGCGCCGATCACCGACGACCTCGATGACGACACCGACGATGCGGGCCCCGAATCAGGTTCCGCCGCGGGCGATCCCGACCAGGCAGGTCGCCGCAAGCGGCGCCGCCGAGGCCGCCGCGGCAAGGGCGGGTCCCGCGATGGCGCAACCCCCGATCAGCTCCAGCCCCCGGCCCAGCCCGCGCCGTCGCGCCAGCCACCACCGGCGCCGCAGCAGCGCGAGCCCCAGCAGCGACGCGATGCGCGATCCACACCGCCCATCGCGCCGCCACCGCCGCGCGCTCCCGCGCCCCCGGCACCCCCGCCCGGACTCCCGGGCGTCGTCCCGCCGCGCAGGTCGCTCTACGGCACCCGCCGAAAGCTCAAGCCGGGCGAGGTCCCCACCAAGCGCGAGGACTGATCCCAAGCGCTGACCATCGGATACCTTGCGAGCATGAACGATCCTCTGGCCATGGCCGCCGTCGATGCGGTCAAATCGGGCATGCTCGTCGGGCTGGGCACAGGCCGCGCCGCCGCCCGCGGCATCGAGGCGCTCGCCTACCGCGTCGCCGCCGACCGCCTGCGCATCCACTGCGTCGCCACCAGCATCGCCTCGTTCAACCAGGCCATGAGCCTCGGGCTGCGTGTGCTTCCCTTCGACGACATCGCCGCCATCGACCTCCTCTTCGACGGCGCTGATGAGGTGGACCCGCAGCTCCGCATGATCAAAGGCCGCGGCGGCGCCATGACCCGCGAGAAGATCGTCGCCCGCGCTGCATCTCGCCGCATCTACCTCATCCAGCAGAACAAGATGGTCCCCACCCTCGGCACATCAGCCCCGCTCCCCATCGAGGTCCTCCCCTTCGGGCTCGCCGCCACCCGCGCTGCCCTTGAACGACTCGGACTCACCGGGCCGCTCCGCGCGCTCCCCGATGGGACCAACTACACCACCGACAACGCGGGATTCGTCATCGATGCGCCGCTCTCGCCCGCCGTCCACCTCGACCCCCTCCGCATCGCCCTCGATGCAACACCGGGCGTCATCGGCCACGGCCTCTTCCTCACCGAAGCCGATGAACTCATCATCGAGAACGAAGCCGGCGAGATCACCCGCACCCAGCGATAACGCCCCCTCCGAACGAGCCCGGAACGACAGTGACGGGCATCTTCCGCCTTCCAACGAACCCGCCTTCCAACGAGCCGGTCTTCCAACGAGCCGCGACCGTCACGGACCGGACTCTTCAACCCCCACCCTCTACACTCGCCCCGTGCCCACACTCCTGTGCGTCCCCATCATGGTCGACGATCCCGATGAGGCCCTCGCCGATGCCCGCGAGGCGCACGTCGCCGGCGCTGACATCATCGAGTTCCGCGTCGATCGCCTCTTCCACGGCGAGGGAGACGAGCCCGGCGCCGCAGCCATCGCCAGACTCGCCGCCGAGTCCCCCCTCCCCTGCATCGTCACCTGCCGAGCTGCCCACGAAGGCGGCGAGTACGACGGCGAAGATGCGGGCCGCATCGCCCTCTACGAGCACCTCGGCACCGCCAGCGCACCACCGCGATACATCGACCTCGAACTCTCAACCTACGAACGGTCCGCCAACCTCCGCCAGAAGGTCCACCTCGCCACCGACTGGCCCGCCGAGCAGCGCGACCCCGCCCCGCGCCTCATCCTCTCCTTCCACGACTTCAACACCCGCCCCGCCACGCTCCTCAAGACCATCGCGCACATGCGCGAGCACCAGGCAGCCAAGGTCCTCAAGCTCGCATGGAAGGCCCGATCCATCCGCGACAACCTCGAGGCATTCGACATTCTCCGCGAGCGCG
>JBIPMO010000141.1:0-7790 GCA_044369085.1 Phycisphaerales bacterium | reverse complement strand
TGGCGAATCTGGCGGGTACGAGCGCGGGGAGTGCGCATGGACCGGGATGTCGCAGCGGCGCATCGGCGATGTGGTGCGCGTGAGGATCGAGGGC
Source organism: Phycisphaerales bacterium (assembly GCA_044369085.1). Classification (GTDB taxonomy): domain Bacteria; phylum Planctomycetota; class Phycisphaerae; order Phycisphaerales; family UBA1924; genus JAEUIV01. Next base: position 7,696 of record JBIPMO010000141.1, on the reverse strand, counting down.
GCATCCGGGCGCTTTGCCGGCATGGTCGAGCAGCGAGCGTGGGAGCTGCGGCTGGTGGACCGGTGGCCAGCGCGGAGCGTGAGCATCGGCGGGCGTGAGCTCGTTCGGATCGGTGCCGATGCATCGCCGGGAACCGAAGGATGGTTCTATGACGAGGCCAAGCTGACGATCGTTGTGCGGCTCGCGAAGGGCGATGTGCGTGAAGCGCGGGAGATCGAGGTGGCTCTGGATGCGGCGGTTGAAGCGCCGCTGCGCCGGGGTGTGCACGGCCAGCTCAAGCTCTTTGAAGCGCTGGGCGGGCACCTGGGCGATCATGCTCCGGCGCTGCTGCGCGAAGCGGCTCGCGGGGATCTTCGGCGGCGCATGATCGAATCGCGCGGCGCGGGGTGCGAGGAACTGTTCGGCCCGGCGTCGCGATGGGGCATCGCTCGCGAAGTGGCGGGCTCGAACGCGGCGGAAGCGTGGAAGGGCGAGGCGATCTGCAGGCTGCTCGGTGTGACGTGCGGGATGACGATCACGAGCGGGCTGGACAAGGCCGGGCAGGTTCTGACCACGGTGGAGGCGCGGCTGCTCGGCGGGTCCGCGCCCGCGGACACCGCCATGGCGGTGAGCGCGACCCCGACAAGGGCGTGGTCGCTGATGAACAAGGGCATGGGCGGCGATGCTCGACGAATCACCGAGGAGGCCTCTTGGCAGACGCAGACACCGCTGCAGATGACCTCGCTGCGCGCGGCCGTGGAGCTGGCGCGAGCCGGGCAATCGGTGCGGGTCGCGTTCGAGCAGAGCGTGCTGCCCTCGATCAACGGGTGGTGGGTTGTCGGCCCGTTCCCGTGCCCGATCAAGGGGGCGATGAAGGAGCGCTTCGGCCCGGAGGAGCGCTCGGACCTCGGCGGGACATATGACCGGGGGGATGGGACATCGGTGTCGTGGAAGCGGGTGCAGCGCGTGATCCGCCCGGGGGATGATCCCGCGGGCGAGTTCGTGGTCGATCTTCACGCCGTGTTCGGCGAGCGGCTGGACGACGCCGTCGCGTATGCCATGACCACGCTGCACGCGGAGCGCGACATGGATGCGGTTCTCGCGCTTGGGTCTGATGACGGGGCCGCGGTGTGGGTGAACGGCGAGAAAGTCCACGAGAACGATGTGATGCGCGGGTATGGTTCGAAGCAGGACTTCGTGCCCATCAGGCTGCGCAAGGGGGACAACCGCTTGATGCTGAAGATCACCCAGGCCCAGGGAGCGTGGTGCTTCGGGGCGCACGTTCAGACGACGGACGGGATGCCCGCGGATGGGGTGAGCGTGAGAATGGACTGAGGAGGGGAGGGGCCCCTCGGCCGGGACGGCGTGCGACCCACTACTATCTGGCGCGTGATTCAACCACTGGTGATTTCGGCGCCGTTTGGCAACTACATCCAGCCCGCCGGGGCGACGGCGACTGTCGGGACCTTTACCGCGGCGCGGCGGCCCGGGCGGCTGTGGCGGATCATCCGGACGGTGCGTTACTACCCCGGGATCGGGGCGTGGGTGAACAAGATCGGGCTGCGGAATCCGGGGATCGACTGGTTCGTGGAGCGGTGCCGAGCGGGCAGGGTCGACCCATCGGACAAGCTGGTGAGCATCCACGGATTCTGCGACGCGGACTGGTGGGCGCTGCTCGAGAAGGCGGCTTCGGTGAAGCCGCTGGGCATCGAGTTGAACATGTCGTGCCCGAACGTGGGGCATGTGAACTGGCCGGAGGGTCTGTTCGTTCGGGCGTTGGCGACGGGGGTGCCGATCGTGGTGAAGCTGCCGCCCGTGAACTACGAGGGGATGCTGGGGCAGGCGCTGGATGCTGGTGTTCGCTGGCTGCATTGCTGCAACACGATCCCGGTGCCCGCGGGGGGGCTGTCGGGCAAGCCTCTCAAGCCTGTGTCGCTGCAGTGCATCGGCGCGGTCCGGGGCGTGGCCCGTGCGCGTGGGATCGATGATCTGCGGATCATCGGTGGCGGTGGCATCACGACGCCGCAGGATGTGGATGACTACGCGAAGGCCGGTGCGGACCGGTTTGCGGTGGGGACCAAGGTGTTCAATCCGAGGTACCTCTGGTCGGTCGCCGGGGTGAAGCCGCTCGTCGAGCGGGCGCGGGAGCGGGCGCGGGGGTAGCCTTGTGATCACAATCCCGGTGGTTATGATGTTCCTTATGTCATCCGAACATCACGAAGCAGCGGCTGGCGGTCCGGGTCGGAACTTGGTGCTGTGCCTGGACGGTACGAACAACGACGTGACCAGCCCGGCCACGAACGTGCTGCGGCTCTTCCGTTCGCTGGCGAAGGGCGACGAGCAGGTGTCGTTCTATGACCCCGGGGTCGGGACGCTGCCGTCTGCATCGGGCCATTGGTCGCGGCTCAAACGCTGGGCCATGACGATCAATCAGGCCAACGGCGGCGATCTGTACCGTCAGTTCGGGAACGCGATGGTGTTTCTGGCGCAGAACTTCCGGGAGGGCGATCGGATCTACCTCATCGGCTTCAGCCGAGGGGCTTACGCGGCGCGGGCGGTTGCGGGGGCCATCTTCGCGATGGGCGTTCTCAAGCCCGAGCATGTGAACCTCGTGCCTCACATGTGGGCGAACTACGCGGATGATGCAGGGAAGTTCGGCGGCTCGGGGAACTCGGGCGACAGGTGGCGCGGGTACCACGTGTTCCGCAAGTCTTTCTGCCGCGAGACGCGCGTGCGGTTCATCGGCGTGTGGGACACCGTCAGCGCCTTCGGGCCTTTCTGGACGCAACGAACGCTGCCCTACACGGCGGTGAACCCGGCGTTCGATGATGCTCGTCACGCGATCTCGATCGACGAGCGGCGCGGGGCCTTCGCGGTGAACACGTTCGGCGTGTTCGATCCTCGGACCCATCACGCGGGTTCCAGGCCTCCGGATCACCAGCGCGTGCGTGAGGTGTGGTTTGCCGGGGGACACGCCGATGTGGGCGGCGGGTATCCCGAAGATGAATCGGGGCTCGCGAAGGTCACGCTGCGGTGGATGATGAGCGAGGCCGTGGCGTGCGGCCTGCGGTTTGATACTCCGGAAGCCGAGCGGCTGCTCGGGGTCGATGCGAGGCCCACGAAGCAGCCTCCGGACCCGCTCGGGCCAAGGCACGATGCGCTGCGCGACCGGTGGTTCTGGCGCGTGATCCAGTTGGTGCCCAGGCGCGCATGGGACATCCGGGCCGGGGAACCGCGCTGGCGGTGGAACCCGATCGAATCTCGGCGTGAGATCCCCGATGGGGCGGTGATCCATGCGTCAGATGCGGTTCGCCGCAGCGTGAAGCGCGGTGAGCAGCGTACATCGCTGCCTGTTCGGTGGTCGACCGAACCTGATTCGCCGTGGCCCTGAATCGGTGATCCTGTCCGACTCGTGTGGCGGGTCTGTCGGAGGGTTTACACTGGCAGCGCGCGGCCAGCGCGGGAGCCACCACCATGCCGAAGTCACTCTCAAAGACCTCCAGCACGTCGATCGACAAGCCCGCAACGGCGCGGAGCGAGCGCCGCTCGCTGTCTCGCGGCTGGCGGGCGGTCTTGGTGCTTGTGGGGCTGGTGGCGCTGTACACCGCGCTGGGGTTCGGGGGGGTGCCGCTGGCGATCGAGAAGGTCGTGCTGCCTCGGGTGAACGAGCGGCTGAACGGGTCCGCGAATCTGAAGATGTCGCGTTTCAACCCGTACACGTTCTTCATCGACCTGCGGGGGGTTGAAGTTCGTGACGATTCGGGGCAGCCGGCGGCGGCTCTGGACCGCGTTGTCGTCAACTTCGACCCGACCGACTCGTTGTTCCAAGGCGGGTGGCGGTTCAGCGAGGTGACGGTGACGAATCCGGTGCTGCGGGCGCGGCTGAGCGCGGAGAAGTCTTTGAACTTCGTCCGGCTGTACAAGCCGGCAGCCCCGTCGCCGAACGCGCCGCCGAGCAAGCCGATCGAGAAGCTGCCGCGCCTGCTCGTCGAGAAGCTCTCGGTGGAGGGCGGTACGGCCTCGTTCCGCGATGAATCGCTGCCCGAGCCATTCGAGAAGGAGTGGGGCGGGGTTGCATTCCAGATCGACAAGCTCGACACGCGGCCCGACAACAAGAACGCGCTTCGGCTGGTTGCCTCGACGGCGGACGGTGCGAGCGTGGAGTGGACTGGCGCGTTCTATGTGAACCCGATCACCGCGAGCGGGACGCTTGTGCTGAAGGACCTGCAGCTCCCGGTGCTCATGCCTTATGTGAAGACGATGAGCGAGGGGGTGGTGACTTCGGGACGGCTCTCGGCGGAGGTGACGTACGAGTTCGCTCCGGCGGCGGCCCCGAGGGTTGTGACCGCGACGATCACGAAGGCGACGGTGGCGGAACTGAAGGTCAGCCAAGGCGATGCGGAGGTTGTCTCTTCGCCGCTGTTCGAGGTTGAGGGGGCGAAGCTGGATGCATCGACCGGGCGATCGGTGAACGTGGCCCGGCTGCGGAGCGACGGTGCAAAGCTGCTGCTGCATCGCGAGAAGGATGGGAACCTGTCGCAGATCAGGTTGTTTCCGGCGGCGGCGCAGGAAGCGGCGACAGCCCCGACCGAAGTCCCGGCGGCTCCGGCTGCGCCGGGCGAATCGGCCGCGGTGCCGCGCGTCGATCCGGCGAGCATCGCGTACCCGGTCGAGCAGCTCGTGACGGCGATGCAGCAGGTGGCGGACGATGTGCTCGGGGCGTGGGATATCTCGCTCGAGAAGATCGAGGTGACCGGCGCGGGGGCGACGTACACGGATGTTTCCACGGCTCGTCCGGTCGAGGTGGTCGCGCACGATGTCTCATTGACGGCGGGCCCGATCCGTTCGGCGGAGAAGTTTGCGACGCCCTTCACATCGGCGGGCCGCCTGGGCGAGCGGGGGTCGTACGAGGTTTCGGGGAATCTGGCCCCGTTCGAGCGGCTGGCGGAGTTGAAGGTGAAAGCGGCGGGCGTGGATATCTCCAAGGCTTCGCCGTACATCCCCGAGCAGGCGATCGGGCCTTTGCCAGCGTCGCGGCTGGTTGAGGGGCACATCACGCTGGATGGCGCGCTCACATCGTCGCTCAGCATGGAGCAGGTGTTCGAGGCGACGTGGGATGGGATGCTGACGGCCGAGGGTGTGCGGATCGACGACGTGGCGGCGGGGACGGCGATGGTCACACTCGACAAGGTCGATGTGCACGGCAAGACCAGCGCGAGCGTGCTCGATCAACGGCTGAAGACGTTTGCCTGGGACGGGGAGTTGTCGCTGGCCGGAGCCAAGGTCGATGCGCCGCTCGCGGGCCCGGTGAAGGCGGGGGTTGAGTCGCTGAAGTTCACGGGCCAGGCGGACCAGGCGCTGAACGTGAAGGGGAGCATGGATTGCGGAGGGGCGCGGCTTGAGATGCCCGAGATGATGGAGTTGAGTGTCGCGCTGGCTCGCGCCGCGGTGACGGAAGCAGTGTTCGATCCGGCGGCCAGGCTGCTGACGGCGGCCGAGGTGGTGGTTGAGGGGCCCGATGCGAAGGCGGCGCTCGCGCTGCTGCCCCCTCCGGCGGAGAAGGGGACCAAGCCCGCGAAGTCGGCGGACAAAGAAAAGGGCGAAGGCGAGCCTGAGGGCGGGCCGGTTCGTCGGCTCGTCCCTGAGCTGCCCGTCAACGCGCGGATCGCGGCTTTGCGCGTGAGCGGCGGGCGGGTGGAGGTGCGTGAGCTGTCTTCGACGCCGCCCGCGTTGCTCACGGCGGACGAAATCTCGTTCGAAGGCCAGAACATCGCGACCGACGGGTCGGCCGAGGCGCAGGTCAAGGCGGAGGCACGGCTCGGCGAGAACGGGCGGGCCCGGCTGAGCGGCAAGGCCAACGTGTTCGCCGATTCGCCGACGGCGGATGTGCAGCTGGCGGTGGCGAGCGTTCATGCCGAGCCGTACGAGCCGTACGTCGGGCGTTTCATCGGGTACGCGGTCGATTCGGGCCGCGTCGGGGCCACCATCCCGCTGACGCTGAAGGAGAACAAGATCAAGGGGAAGCTGGACTTCACCCTGGACCAGTTCTTCCTGGGCGATTCGATGGACAGCCCGGAGGCGCTGGATGTGCCCGTCAAACTGGGCCTGGACCTGCTGCGTGACATGGACAAGAACGTCAAGGCATCCGTGCCGCTCTCGGGTGACCTGAGCGATCCGCAGTTCTCGATCGGCGGGCTGATCGGCAAGGCGATCGTCAACATCATCGTCGGGGCGGCGACGGCGCCGTTCCAGCTTCTTGGCGGGCTTTTCGGGGCGCTCGAGGGGCAGGACATCTCGTTCGTGTCCTTTGACCCGGGGACTACGGAGATCGCGGCGGATGAGCTGTCCAAGATCGATGTGCTGGCGCGGGCCATGAGCGAACGCCCGGCGTTCAAGATGAAGGTCGCGGGCCGTGTGTCGGAGAAGGAGGATGTGCCCGCGATCAAGCTGGCGATCCTGCGCGAGCAGATGCTCGAGCGGCGGAAGCGGGAGAACCGTCAGGCCGCGATGCTGACCGATGAGGAGTACCTGACGAAGGTGCAGGACGCGTACAAGGAGATGCTGTCAAAGTCGGGCGAGCGCGTCGCGGCGCGGAAGGACCTTCCGGGACTTGCCGTCATGGAGAAAGCGCTTGTGGCCGAGATCGAGATTCCCCCCGAGCGGCTGGCGGAACTGGGCAAGGCTCGGGCGGATCGTGTTGTGCGGATTTTGGCGGAGGACAGCAAGATCGCCATCGACCGTGTGAGCGTGGTCGAAGCCGCGGAGGCCGGCGAGAACAAGGGTGACAAGCCGGTGGCGACGTTCGAGGTCCACTAGACCCTGCTTTGGTGGGACATGGTCTGCGGAGGATTCGTCAGGTTCGTCGTTGTTGTGGAGCAGCACTTGCCCGCGGCCGGCGGGGCCGCCGCGGTTCGAAGCGCCTTGTTCCATGGCATGAATGAGAGCGCGATGGCAAGGCCACACGTGCCCGAGGCACCGGCGAACGCGAGGCCGGAGCCCAGTAACGCGGGCACGATCAGGAACCATGGGGAAACGAAGGCGCCCATGGCGGTGCCCGCAACCACCAAGCTGCCGACAACGAGTTGAACCTGGCGCATGATCGGCAGTCGGGGAGCGTTTGGGTTGCGCTCGACGGGAAGTCCGGCGGACTTCCACGCGTCGATGCCGCCCTTGAGGTTGGCGATGTCGCGATGTCCGGCGGCGATCAGGCGCGCCGCCGCTTCGAGGGAACGCTTGCCGCCTTTGCAGTGGAGGACGATGCGGGCACCGTCGCTTGTGGGGATGGCGCGTGGATCGAGGCAAGAAAGCGGGAACGAGCGCGAGCCCCGGATCCATTCAGCGGCGTGCTCATCGGGCTCGCGGACGTCGATCAGGATGGCTCTGTCTTCCGCAAGCCAGACCCGTAGCGTCTGAGGGTCCATGTCGATGGCACCGACGGGGACGGGGTGGGCGTCTGGTGCAGGCACGGGAGACTCTTTTGCGATCTGGAGCGTTCGCTTGGCTTCTTGCTGAAGGGTAACTCGCGAAAGGGACTACTTGTTCCGCTGGGATCGCGGGTTCGTACCATGCGGCCATGAACCAGGAACAGGCCAGGGCTCTCACATCGATCTCGTTGTTCGCCGCGTTTGCCGACGGCGCCAAGTCGGAAGCCGAGCGGGAGCACCTGAAGGACGTGGTGGCGGGGTTCGGGAACCCGAGCATGTCCGAAGCGCTGCGG
>JBIPMO010000009.1:0-22475 GCA_044369085.1 Phycisphaerales bacterium | reverse complement strand
CGGGTCGTTCGTCTACAACTACTACTTCCGCAAGGACGGCTTCGGCAACCGCGATGGCCTTGATCTCTCCAACGCGGGCACCATCCGCGAGGTCATCGGCGCCAAGGGATCGCGCGGCGCCAACGAGCTGAACAACAACACCATCGACACCTTCGATGACGGGTTCAACAACGGTTCCGCGGGCGTCCGCCACATCCATTCGCACGACAACGGCACCATCGGCAACGGCTCGGTGAAGCCCGACTTCCCCTACGAGGACAAGGTCGGCTTCTGGGCCTACGCCTACATGCTGATGCGTCCGGGTTTCAACATCGTCTACCACAACGCTCGCGAGATGCACGATCGCTTCCCCTCGGCCCGCGGCGGCTTCTGGCCCCGCGAGGGCGTGCCCACCGCGCTGGGCCTGGGGACCATGTACCTGCCGCAGTCGTTCACGGTCGCCTCGTGCCCCAGCAGCGCCGGGCCCACCCTCTTCACCCCCACCATTGTCAGCGATGACCGCATCCCGCGGCTCGTGCAGCTCTCCAACCGGTACGGCCGCGGATGGTTCGTCCCGCGCGTGACCGATGGCGCGGTGTACATCTACACCCGCCGGACTCCCAACCTCATCGACAATGTGCTCGTCGCCGTCACCGACGAGTACAACGCCTGTGTCACCAACTACGACGAGCGTTCCTTCGCCACCAACTTCCCGCAGGGGCAGGTGCTCGTTGAACTGACGGGCAACGCCGCATCTTCGGTCGTCGATCCCGCCGGCAACATCCCCGACACCATCACCGTCGGCGTGAACGGCCAGGTCACCGTCCGCGTGCCGCGCAACACCACCCGCAACGGCACCATCCACACCGAGCACAACCGCGGCTACGTGATCTACGGGCCGGCCACGCCCAACGGCTCTCTCGCCATCGTGGGCGCATCGCAGACACTGCCCGGCGAGACCGCCGGCGCTCTGTACAGCCGCCGCCTCACCCCGATCGATGTTGTTCAGTCTCCCACCTTCGAGATCAGCCTGACCACCAACCGCACCGGTTACCCGGCGGGCGATGTCAACTTCGACGACACCGCCATCTTCCGCATCGGCCAGGGCTTCCAGGACTACAACGGCACGGGGTCGTTCGATGTGACCACCGGCGAGTTCCGCGGCTACGAGGGCTTCGTCACGCAGCGCGACCCGATCTTCGGGACCGCCCGCACGAACGGCATCTACCGCCAGATCATCAACACCAGCCAGCTCCCCGAGGGCTACAACTACATCAGCGTGCTCGCGTTCAGGCAGCGCAGCACCGGCAACGAGGCCGGCGGTCTGGCTCTGTGCAACGATTTCCGGCGTGTCATCTACGTCGACCGCCTAGCCCCGACGATGACCCTCGCATCGAGCACGGTCAACTGCACCAACAACCGCGCGACGATCCAGCTCTCGAACCCCGACCGAACCGTCACCCGCGTGCACGTGTTCGTCAACGCCCCCGTCGGCCCGCTGACCCTTGACAATCAGGCCACACCTCTGGATCGCCAGGAGTGGTCCTTCCTCACCACGCCGCTCAACCCGGGGCTCAACACCATCCGCGTCGTCGCCATCGAGCAGCCCTCGGCGGGCATCACCGTCAACCAGTCCACCACCGAGTTCACCATCAACAACACCGGTGCTCTGCGCGGCGATATCGATCTCAACGGCACGGTGGACCTCTTCGATCTCCTGGCCTTCCCGTCGTTCACCGGTTTCTCCTGCGAGGCCGATGTCAACATCAGCGGCACCGTTACCCCCGCCGATGGCCAGGCCCTCGAGGCCCTGCTCCGGCAGAACGAGGTCTCGGACATCACCGTTTCCAACCCGTAACTGAGCCCGCCCCCTCGGGCCAGCGCGAAGATCCAAGCATCCAGCAAGCCCCGGAGCACAGCGCCCGGGGCTTGCTCGCTTTTCAGCTCGGCAACCGCCCTGCTGTTCCGCACGTCATGCAAGTGCATCAACGGCGCGGATACACGCATGTGCCCGCCAACACGCCTACGCTTGTCCCTCGCACTCCAGCCCATGACACAGCTCGAAACCCCCATCCCGACCGGGAGTTCGGACTCCAGCACCGAACCATCGGATGCGTGCGCCTCGATCGCGGGGGTCGCCGCCGCCCGGTCGGCGGGGGTCGATGTCTCATCGGTGACCGCGCGCGGTTCCTGGTCCACTCCAGCGGCCTTCTGGACCCTGAATCTTTCGCACATCATCATCGACATCTACCCGATCTTCTTCGCTTCGCTGGTGATCACCCTCGAAGAGCGACTCAAGCTCGACAACCACGAGCTGCTCATCCTCTTCGCCACGGGCCCGATCGTCAGCGGGCTGCCCCAGGCCTTCTTCGCCTGGCTCACCGACAAGCTCGATTCGCGCATCTTCGGCTGGCTCGGGCTGCTGATCGGCGCGCTGTGCATCTGCTCGATCGGCTTTGCCCACAGCTTCTGGCAGCTCTGGGCCCTGCAGATCATCGGGCTGCTCGGGACGGGTGCCTTCCACCCCATCGGGGCCGCGCTCGCCGGGCAGCTCGGCGGGCAGCTCCGCGCCCAGCGCGGCGGGAACCACGGTCGGGCTTGGGGCGTCTCTGTCTTCTACACGGCGGGGATGGTCGGCGGCTTCGCCGGAGCGCTCCTGTGCACGAAGATCAACAAGTCCTTTGGCATGGAGCATCTGGCGTGGCTGATGATCCCGGGGATCCTCGTCGCCGCCGCCCTGTGGGCCGCCACGCGTGACCTCCCGCACCGTCAGAACAACCACCACGAGTTCCGCGACACAATCTCCGCTCAGGAGCAGCGGGTCCGCTGGACCACCGTCTGGCTGCTCTTTGTGGGCAACGTTGTGCGCTTCACCGTGAACACCGCGCTGCCGGTGCTCTTCGCCGTCTGGGCCAAATCACGCATCCAGGACAACCCCGAGCAGGCCTCGATGCTCAACGGCAACATCCTGGCGGCGCTCACGGTTGGCATGGGAATCTTCGGCATCTCCGCGGGCAAGCTCTCGCCGCCCGGCAAGGAGAAGCGATCGATCCTGGTCCTGACGCTGCTCGGCGCTGTCTCGGTCGCCGTCAGCGGCTACGCCGGGACGCACTTTGGCGTGTGGGCGCTGTACATCGCCGCGGCGTTCTCAGCGCTCGGCTTCGCCGCGGTCATCCCCACCTCGATCTCGCTGGCGCAGCGGCTGCTCCCCGGTCGCACCGGGCTCGCTTCGGGGCTGATGCTGGGGTCGTCGTGGGGCCTTTCGTTCACCGCCCCGTGGCTCGCGGAGTGGTTCCTGAGCTCAAAGCTCAGCGAGGCGTACAAGCTCCCCTACGACCGGATCGATCTTGCGTTTGTGGCCTTCGGCGCGGTGATGATGATCGCTCTGTTCACGACGGCGGCGATGCCCTCGTGGCTGCTGCGGAAGGTCGCCAAGTAGTCCAGCCGCGGCCCGTCAGGCCAGACGCTTGATGATCAGCGCCGTCTGATCATCCTCCGCCGCTCGGCCCCGCGCATGATCATCGAGCACCATCTTCAGGTCCTTGATGATCTCGGCCGCGGGCTTGTGCATCGAGGCGCGGATCGACGCCACCACGCTGTCGTGGCCCAGCAGTTGATCCTCGGGATTCACCGCCTCGTAGTAGCCGTCCGACAGCAGCACGAAGCAGTCGCCCGGATCAAACACGAGCGGGGGAACCTCCTCCGCGTTGAAGTCTTCATCGATCCCGAAGGGCATCGCGTTGGAGTTCAGCACCAGCTCGGTCCCCGGAGCCGAACCCGCCTTGATGAACATGATCGGGGCCTGGCCCGCAGATACGTACGAGAGCGTGTGCGTCTCGATGTTCAGGTGGCCCAGGAACGCCGTCACAAACCGGCCCATCGGCAGGTCGCGGCACAGCTGATGGTTGATCTGGTACGCGACGCAGTCGAGGTCCGCCGCCAGCCGGCAGCCCATCCGCACCATGGCCATGACCTGCGCCACCGACAGCGCCGGGCCGATGCCGTGGCCCGTGGCGTCCGCCATGAACGCCAGCGCGTGGGCGGGCATGCTCTGGCCCGTCGTCGTCTTGAATCCCCGAAGGTCGATCAGGTCGTAGGCATCGCCGGCCGTTTCATCGGCGGGCTGGAACGCGCCGGCGACGTCGTACCCCGGCAGCGTGGGCAGCTTCGCGGCCAGAGACGACTGCTGAATCTTCCGAGCGACATCCAGGTCCGCCTCGAGCTTTTCCTTGATCCGCCGCGACTCGATCAGCGATGCACGCTTGAGCGCCACCGCGGCCTGATCGGCCAGGAACCGCGCCAGCCGCTCGTCCTCACCGCTGAAAATGCCCCCGTGGGCCTCGGCCTTGTTCAGGAGCTGCGCGACGCCCACGAGCTGGTCTTCAAAGTCCAGCAGCGGGATGGTCAGCATGTTCCGCGTCCGGAAGCCCGTCGCCTTGTCCACCGCGGGGTTGAAGCGCGGATCCGCGTAGGCATCGGGGATGTTGATGATCGACTTGGTCTTGGCCGCCTCGCCCACGATCCCCTTGTCGGCGGGCAGGCGCAGCGACCGGTCCAGCCCGTGGGCCTGCGTCGCGAACAGCTCGTGCTTGGCGGGGTCGTACTGGAACACACTGGCACGCTCGGCGTGCAGCGAATCGCGCAGCGTATCGATGACAAGGCCAAGGACCTCGTGGAGGTCGCTGGAAGTGGCCAAGCGGCGCGATACATCGAGCACCTGCTCATAGAACGAGCGCTCGGACTGCGCCGGGCCGCTGCAACCAGTGGGCGTGGTCGCGGGCATCAACCCAGTATAGCCCACCGTTCGGGAGGGGGTTGGGGAAGCTTGTGGGCGAGCAGTCAGACCGAGAACCTCCGCCGAGCACAGCCATCAGGCCGCGAAGAGAGCCTCAACGAACTGGTTGGGATCAAATGGCTCGACATCGTCGGGGGTCTCGCCGACCCCGATGAACTTGACGGGTATCCCCGTCGCCTCGTGGATCGCCACGACGACGCCTCCCTTGGCCGTCCCGTCGAGCTTGGCCAGAAACAGCCCGCTCACGCTGATGGCCCGTGTGAACTCTTCCGCCTGCCGCACGGCGTTCTGCCCGGTGGTCGCGTCGAGCACCAGGATCACCTCGTGTGGGGCCCCAGGGATCCGCCTGCCCGCCACATCGCGGATCTTGGTGAGCTGGCGCATCAGGGGGTCTTGGGTCTGCAGCCGCCCTGCTGTATCGATGACGAGCACATCCACACCCCGCGCGATCGCCGCGTCGCAGGCATCAAAGGCCACGGCCGCAGGGTCGCCCCCCTGCTGCCCCTTGATGACCTCGACCCCCAGCCGCTCGGCCCAGATCTCGAGCTGCCGCACCGCCCCAGCCCGGAAGGTGTCGCACGCCGCGAGCAGGACGCTCTTGTTCTGGTCGCGGAGGTACTTGGTGAGCTTGGCGATGCTCGTGGTCTTGCCCGCCCCGTTCACCCCGGCGACGAGGATCACCGTGGGCGATTTTTTGCCTTGCGCATCGGTCGGCGGCGCGAAACGTAGCGCCCGGTCCTGCTCCGGCCACAGAGCCTTGAGCTCGCGCTTGAGGTAGTCGAGCACCTCCTCGCCCTGCGACATCCTCCCCTCGCGATAGGCCTTCTTGATGCCGTCGATCAGGCGGGCGGTGGTCTTCACCCCGACATCCGACTGGATCAGCCGCGACTCAAGCTCCGCGATCAGGGAATCATCGAGGCGACGCCCCAGCAGCATCGAACGCACACCGGTGAAGATCGCCTCGCGCGTCTTCTCGAGACCTTGCTTGACCTTGGAGATGATGGATCTGAGAAAGCCCATGTGGAAGGGACCGGGATTCGGGGGTCAGGCATCAGGCGCTGAAGATGATTCGGCCTCAGGATCGCCGGCCTCCGCCGCCGGCGCGGTCGCGAGCACCTGCTTCAGGATCTTGTCGAGCACACCGTTGACGAACGCGGGGGAACGCTCGGTGCTGTAGCGCTTGGCGAGTTCGACCGCCTCGTTCACGACCGCCTTGGGCCTGGATCCGGGCTGGTGCATCTCAAAGTGCGCCAGGCGCACGATCGCGCGGTCGATCGCGGGCTGCCGGTTGGCTGGCCAGGTCGGGGCCAGAAGCTTGACCGCCTCATCGGCATCACGCCGACCGCGGTGGGCACCGATCGCGAGCGCAAAGGCCTTCTCGACCTCCGCCGGGCGGAAATCCGCCCGATCGGTGGCGGCCAGATTGTCGGGCTCTTCCTCGTCGAGATGGGTGAGCGATCCGCGGATGAGGTCCGCCGCCGTCTCGCCCTGGGCATCAAGCTGCACGATCGCACGAAGCGCGAGCCGGCGGATGTCACGCGGGGTTGCCATCAGTGGACCTCCTCGCGCAGCCCGGCCAGCGCCATCGCGGTGTCCAGAGCGGCCGCCATTGCCTCGGCCCCCTTGTTCCCCTTGTCGCCCCCGGCCCGGGCCTCCGCCTGCAAAGCGTTCTCGACCGTCAGGATCCCGAACCCGATGGGCACCCCGGTCTCGCACGCGCTCCGGACGATCTGGTTCGAGACCGCGTGGTTGATGTGCTGGTCATGCGTCGTCTCGCCACGGATCACGCAGCCCAGAGCGACCACCGCCTGGAACTTCCCGCTCGCCGCTGCCTCATGGGCCAGCGTGGGCACCTCGAACGATCCCGGCGCGTGAACGATGGTCAGCCCCGTCTCCGAACCGAACCGGCGAACATATTCCTGCACGGCTCCGGTCTGAAGCGCATCGGTGATCCACTGGTTGTATCTGCTCACGACCACCGCAACCCTCGGAGGGGCTGCGAACGGCTTGCCCTGAATCTCACGACGCTGACCGCTCATGCGAAAGAGGCTCCCGCTGCTGGGGGTGGCCCCGGATCACGTTCCGGTGGTCCGGCGATCCTGGGGGGGCGGATGATAGACGACCCGGCATGCCCTAGCATCGCGCCTCCCATGGATGCACTGGTCGCACGACTCTCCCCGATTCTGCACCTGACCCGGGTCACCACCGTGTTCGCGGCGATCAGCAACGTCTGGTTCGTGCTGCTGTGGTCGCGAGCCAGCGCCCACGAGCGCGGATTCGCGCCTTCCGCGGTCACCGAAGGGCCGCTGTGGCCCGTGCTCGCGGGCGGTGCGATCTTCGCGATGGGCCTTTTCGCCTTCGCGACCGCCCTCAACGACACGATCGATGCCCGCCGCGACCGCGCCCTGCACCCCGACAAGCCGCTCCCCTCCGGGCGGATGTCCATCGAGACCGCCGTCGCCCTGGTGGCGGGGGCGCTCCTTTGCGCTGTGCTCGGCGCGACGATCCTGGGCATCCCCGCGGTCTTCATGTGCCTGTTCACGACCTTCACGATCCTCGTGCACAACTCGGCCGCCCGCTACGTGCCTCAGGTGGGGCTGGTCACGTTGGGGCTGGTCTACGGCGCGCACATGATGACCGCCAACGCCTACCTCATCTTCGTCTGGCCGGTGCTCGTCGTCATGGCCCACGCGCTGCTGCTCGGCGCGGTCACGCACCGGCTCGAGGGCAAGCGGCCCAAGCTGACGTGGCCTGTGCTGCTCACCGCCGCGGCGGGGTGGCTTTTCTGGTCTGGTGTCCTGCTTTATGTCGGGATCATGCGTGCCGACGGGCTGTGGCCCACGTGGGTACATCCGCAGGCCGCGGTCGTCCCCGCTCTGCTCGCCGCCGCGTTCGCGCTTTTCGCGTGGAACAAGGCCCGCATCACCACCGATACGCGCCGAGCCGCCGACAAGATCCGTCGCTACGGCGCCTTCTGGGTCACCCTCTACGGCATCGGCTGGATGCTCGGCCAGGGGTACACCGATGAGGCCCTGCTGCTGGTTGCCCTCTCCCTCGCCGGGCTGCTGGGAATGACGGTGCTCCGCGAAACATACGGGCTCATCGAGCACCCGATCGGGTATCGCCGCTAGCCGATGCACCCTGCGCCCAGTTCGGACCAGCGCATCGGCACGCCATCGGCCGAGTCCACCATCCCCCACCGCCACAGGTACCGCTTCAAACAAAGCCACGAGTCCGCCAGTGTCTCAAGCAGCGACGACGGCACCGCATCGGGCGGCTGCTCGGCCAGCTTGATGAAGTGCCTCTCAGCCCGTGCCGCATCGCGGCGGTCATTTTCGAGCACCCATCGGGCGTGGCCGACTTCCTCAGATGTCCGGATGTCGCGGCCGAACAGCGCACGAGCGAACCCCGGATTCAGTTCCGCGTAGGTCCAGGCAGAGCGTCCGAGGAGGTACTCGCGCTTCAGCACATCGCGTGGTGTCATCCGATGGTCGTGGATGACCGCCGCGTCAGAGCGGAACACGATCTCCGCGCCCCCCGCGACCTGAAGGCGATAGGCCAGTTCCGTGTCGTCATATCCGTACGCATCGCGGACATCCGGGAAGCCGCCGAACTCGCGAGCCAGACCGACAGGGGCCGACATGTTCAGCCCGTAGCAGTCGCGATACCCGTGAGCGCGGTCCTTGGGCGGAGGGAAAAAGATGATCCCGGTCCGCTCGATGATGCGGTCAAACAGATTCGGCGATTCGATCGGCTTCCACGGGGCCACTCCGGCGACCACCCGCTTCGGGCCCGCGCTGTGTGCATCCAGGTGAGCATCGATCAGCCCCGGCCGGGCCTGCACATCATCGTTCAGTGACAGGAAGATCCGCCCGCGAGCCATCGCGAGCATCCGATGCCGCAGCGAGATCAGCCCCATCTTGGGGAACGATTCGATTCGCACGCGGCCCGCCAGCGTGCCCGGAACATCGGAAAGCGCGACCGCGCCTTCCCCGCCATCGACGCCCACGATCACCTCGAACGACCCCGCGCACGATTGGTCCGCGAGAGACTCAAGGCAACGCAGCAGTTGATCCGGTCGTTTGTAGGTCGGAATGAGAATGCTCAGGTCCAACATCCCCATATCGGCGGGTTGCCGCGCCCCGGTGGAGCGGGTGGGCCGGCACCCCTGATTCGGTCGATGAAACTGCACCATGCCGGCCACGGCCGCCGACATCCCAGCTTCCACGCTCGCGCCCGCCGGGCTGAGCTCGCTGATCCCGGGGTTCCAGCCCCCGGCCGATGGTCGCGTGCGCGGAATCGTGCTCGCGGGTCTCGACGATCCCGAGCTGCTTACCACCCTGTTAAGGGCATTGCCTCGATCCGCCGACGGCTACGAAACGCCCGTCTACATCGTCGCGCCCACGGCGACGCTCCCCACCGAACTGACCCCGAGCGATCGGGTCCGCATCTTCACGGGCGATCGGGCGGTGGATGACTTTCTCGCTGACCGCCGGGCCGCGATCACCCTCTCGCTGCCCCGCTCCATCCTGCAGGGCGGCTCCGGTGCCGCGGGATGGCTGCCGCGACTCAACCACGGGCTCGCCGAGCTCTCGCGCCAGCAGCAGGCGCTCGACCATGCCCTCCGCGCCAAACTCGACAACACGGCCCGCACCCGCGGGATGGCCCACTGGCACGCACGCTTCAGCGCGATCGTCTCGGGCAGGTCCCCGGCCCGCGTGCTGATCCTGACCTCCCGCTACTCCACGTTTGTGCGCCATGCGGGCGAGGATCTCGCCGCGGCGCTCGGCGAACTGGGTCACGACGCTCGCGTGCTCATGGAGCCGACCCCTCACGCGACGCTGACCTCGTGCCATTACCTGCATGAGATCGACCAGTTCGACCCCGACATGCTCGTCGGCATTAACTACCCGCGAGCTTCGCTGGGGAACGCGCTGCCCGAAGGCTGGCCCTATGTCTGCTGGGTGCAAGACGCGATGCCGCACCTGTTCACCGGAGCGGCCCGCGCCACCGCGCTCGAATTCGTCATCGGGCACGCGTACGCCGGCGCGCTCGAACGCCAGGGATACGCCGCGGGCCGCGTGCTCCCGCATCCCGTGCCCGTCTCTGAAACGAAGTTCCGCCCGCGCGGCCGGACCCAGGACCGAGATGCACGCTTCACCTGCGACATCGCGTACGTCAGCCATCGCTCGGAGACCCCCGCCGCGTTTCACGCGCGCTTCCTGCGTGAATCGGGCATGCAAGGCCCCGCCGCTGCCGCCCTTGAGCGTTGCCGCGCCGCCGTTGCAGATGCGGTTTCGCGATGGGCAACCGAGCCGAGCGGCGCGGAACTGATCAAGGCCGCCCAGTCCATGGCGCAGGGCCTGGGCAAGGCCGGTGATGCCCGCATCATCGATCTGCTCCGCCACCAGTACGTCCTCCCCCTCGCCGAGCAGTTGCTCAGGCACGAGACCCTCGAATGGGCCGCCCTCATCGCGCGCGATGAGGGGCTGACCCTCAAGATCTTCGGCAAGGGGTGGGAAGCGCACCCGACCCTCGCCGAGTTCACCGCCGGGCCGCTGACGCATGGCGAGGATCTGCGCGACTGCTACCAGTCCGCCGCCTGCCACCTGCACGCCTCGCCCCTGGGGGTCAACCACCAGCGCGTGTTCGAGTGCGCGATGTCGGGCGGCGTCGCGCTGTGCCGACGCTCGTGGGAAGAGCTCTACCACCACGACTGGATCGAATCTCGATCGTTCATCCTCGAACGGATCGAGCCAGACCTGTGGCGCAACAACCCGCGCTGGCCGGTCCACACCATCGCCAACCACCCGCGCCTGATGAAAGTCATCCGCGACCGCCAGCGGATGATCCGAAAGCCCGGCGGCTGGGACCACGAGTTCCATCACGGGCAGTACGCCCACATCGAGTTCCCGGGCGTGAGCTACGACCAGACTCCCCTGCCGCCCCCGTACATGCGGGCGTACACCATCCTCGGCGACATCCTCGAAACCACTTTCTCCACACCGGATGAGCTGCGCGAGCGGATCCTGCTCGCGGCGAAACGCGGAACCTGGCGAGACCAGATCTCCACCGGCATCTCCGCGCGAGCCCGCGATGCGGTCGGGATGCACCGGTTCGCCGACCGGATGCTCGGGCTCGTCGGGCACGCGCTCGCGCCCTCCGCCGCGCCGCCCGCGGAGGCCGCCGCGTGAACGAACGCCCGCTCAGCATCGCGCTGGTAAGCCGCGAGTACCCGCCCTTCTTCGGCGGCGGCATCGGGACCTACGCCCGTTGGATCGTCCCCGCGCTCGCCGCGGCGGGCGTGCGCATTCACGTGGTGACCGAGGCCCACGACCGGTCCAACCCACGCATCGAACTCACCGGCATGGTCACCGTTCACCGCGTTCCGCTGGCGCTCGGCCGCGGCGGTTGGACCAGCGCCGCCGCCCGATTCTCGATCAACGCCGGCCGCAAGGTCGCCGAACTGTCCCGCCGCGGCGAGATCGATGCGGCCGAGTTCGCCGAGTGCGAGGGTGCCGCCGCGGCGCTCCTGCTGATGCGAGGGTCGGGCCCGCGCGTGCCGACCGTGGTCCACCTGCACACCCCTTCCGAGATGCTGCACGAGCTGCGCTCGCTCGCTGCCCGTGCGCTCGATGCATCGCTCGGCGCGTACATCCAAGGCGAGAGACTGGCGCTGCGTCTGGCGGACCAGATCTGTGCGCCATCGAGGTTCATCGCCGACTGGGCCCGCCAGCACTACGGGCTCGCCGAAACGCCGGTGGTGATCCCATACGCGATCGGGCCGGCCCCCGAAGCTCCCCCGCAGACAAGCGACTCGCGCGTGCTCTACGTCGGCCGCATCGAGCCTCGCAAGGGTGTCGAATCGCTGATCCACGCCTGGAAACAGGTCGTATCTCACCGCACCGATGCGAGGCTCCGGCTCGCGGGCGCGGACACGTCCGGCGCACCGGATGGCGGCTCGCTCAAGGCCTACCTGCTCTCGCTGCTGAGCGAGACCGAGCGACCAACCGTGCAGTTCACCGGGCGTCTGCGCCCAGATGAACTCGCCGATGAATACGCCGCCGCGGCTGTCTGCGTCGTCCCATCGCTCTGGGAGAACTTCCCCAACACCTGCATCGAAGCGCTCACCAGCGCCCGCCCGGTCGTCGTCTCCGACAACGGCGGCATGGCCGAGATGATCGAAGGGACCGATGCGGGCACGGTGTTTGCCGCTGGAGATCCGGATTCGCTGGCACGAGCGCTCTCCGAGATGCTCGATGAAAGCCCGCAGCGTCGCGCTGCCCGCGGCCGCGCCGGGCGGGAGCGCATCTTGTCCATGTGCGACCCCGACCGGGTGGCCGCCCAGCGCATCGAGCTCTACCGCCGAACAATGCGCAGGTGCCACGAAGCTTCGCACAGCGCCGATGGATCATCGGCCCTGCTCGCCGAATGGCGCCGCTGCGAAGGACTTCTGCAGGGCCGGACGGACTCGATGGCGATGCCTCCGCTCGGTGGCGGCATCGCGCGATGGATCACGCCAGCCCAGCCGAGCGAGGTGCCCGCATGACGAGCATCATCGTCATCACGCCGAGACTCGACGAGCCCCAGGATGATCGCGCCATCGCAGCCCGCGCCTTCATCGCGACGTATGCATCGTGCGGGATGCAAGCCCACGTCATCGCCCCGATCGGGCCCGGCGCTCGGCCCGCATTCGAGTGCGACGGGCCGGTGAACATCCACCGCCTCGACATCGACGCGGAGCTCAAGCCCGCCACGTTCGCGGCACGCGCCCTGGAACGAGCCTGCGAGATCGCTGGCCACCAGCCGTGCGAAGCGATCGAATGCTTCGACTCGCTCGCCTGCGGCATGCTCGCCGCGAGCAGCAGCGTCCTGGGCTTCCACCGCTGCCCCGTCCTAAACCTGCGATCCAACTTTTCGCGTGGCACAGACTCGGCCCTCCCCATAGGAATCTTCGGCCAACAGAGTCAATGCTTCTCGCGAACGAACGCGGGCCACGACGCGCAGGTCGTCGAGTTGCCCGCCGTGCCGAACGTCATCCCCCATGCACCCACGGCAGGCCCGGCATTCGTGCTGCCGACCGAGCGTGACCCTCGCACTCACACCCTGGTTGTCGCCGCCTACAAGGAAGCCTCCACCACGCTGGCCGGTTGGTCCCTCGCGTGCGCCACGGGCGGCGGCCGATGGATGGTGTCCCCCACCGATGCGCCGCGGATCGCGTGCCCTGAGGCCGATCCGCAGTTGCAGTTCTGGATCGCCGCGGGTTCTCCGGATCAGGACCCCATCGCCTGCCGCATCTGGCTCCGCGCGGGAGGGATCTGCATCGTCAGCGATGACTCGTTGCTGATCGATGCGATGCCCGCGACGCTCCGTCGCCACCTTGTGTTTCGATCGGGGAGCGCTGCCTCGCTCGCCGAGCGCATGTCGGCCGTGGCCCGCTCGACCGCATCGGAGCGCGAGCGATGGACCAGCGAGATCGTCGGCTCGTTTCCTAAGCGGTTCGACCCACATTCCTTCGTGGCGGATCGCCGAGCGATGTGGCGAGCACAGAGCCCCCGCGCGCCCATCGATGAGCACCTCATCACATGGTTGAAGCTCGAACAAACCGCCGCCAAACGCACCGCGACCCATGCGGAGACCGCTTCATGACCGCTCCATCCGCATCGTCCCTTGTGATCACGCTCGGCGCGGCCTCCACCGCCCCCGCTGTCAGCCTCCCGCTCACGGCCGACAGTTGCTGGGCGAACCTGCTGGGCCGCTGGCCGCTGCCCGCCACGGGCACGATCGATACCCTCGCATCCGCCATCGACTGGCTCGCGAGCCCGCCCGCAGAGGTTTCGCTGCGGGGCTGCCCGTCGGCGTGCCTGCTGCCGATCTTGTGGCTTCGTACGATCTGGCTCGCCCCCGACGCCATGATCAAGATCGATTGGCAAACCATCGAAGACCCATCGGATCAGCCCGGGCGACAAGCGGCGGGCCGTCTCGCCTGCGTCCTCGCTTCTCAAGTGCGCTGCGCCGACCCCGCCCGCGCTGCATCCTTGTGGGGCTTCCGTTCACGGCCCGCCGGGTCCGAATGCACCGATACCGAGGCGTTCGACCTTCTGAACAACCTCATCGACCTCTGGGGGCTGGGCCCGCGTCATGCCTCGCCCGCCGCGGGCTGGGCCCAGGCAGCGCGGCGTGCGCTGCTCGCCTGTTCATCCCAGGGAGTCAAGCGCATCGCTCTGTACGGCGCGGGCACGCATACCCGCGCCCTTGGTGATGTCCTGATGGAGACGGATGTCGAGATCACCGCCATCATCGATGATGATGCCCGCCGCCACGGCACGCGCCTGTGGGGATTTCCGATCATCTCCCCTGATGATCCGCTCACCATGAACCTCGACGCGATCATGCTCAGCGCGAACTCGGTCGAGGATCTTCTATGGGAGCGTACCGCACGACATCGCAGCGCCGGCATCCACGTGATCCGGCTCTACGGCGAGCAGCCGATCACCAGCGCCAGATCCTTTTCGGCACGGCCCGGCGTCTGAACCCCGTGCGATTCAGGAGCGGGCCACACCCCGAACATCCGGGCCTACCTGCTGCCTCAGCCCACCACCACCGGCTCTGGAATGCTCTCGCCGATTCCGCGCGATTGATACGCCCCTTCAAGTCTGAGGCTGTCATGACACAAGCGCGGTCGCGGGATGCGGCGCCGTGCATCTCTCGTGGGTCATCGCCCCGTTGATTTGCGGAAAGGGTTCGACTTATCGTACGAGGATGACACGCACCCGACTGCAATTGATCGTTCGGTCTGTCACTGCCTTCGTGCTCGCGTCCGCACTGAGCGCCGTGGCACGTGCTCACGAGCTTGCGCGAGAGGATCGGCTCGCGGACTTTGATGCTTTGGTCGGCAAGCTCGAGCAGAACTACGCGGGATGGGAAACCAAGATCACGCCGCAAACTCGGGCGGCGTTTGAAGCGGCCGTGGCGACGCAGCGCCCGCTCGCGGGCGAGGCGACCAGCGACGAAGCGTTTCTCCTGGCGGCTCAGGGGCTTCTCGAGTTCTTCGCCGATGGGCATCTGACCATCCGTTTGAGTTCGTCGGGAGATTCTCCCCCGAGCGCTGCGCCAACCCTCGATTGGACCGAGACGAGCGTCAAGGCGAGGCTCGATGCGGCGGCCGCGAAACTCGAACCACTGGAAGGGATCTGGGAAACCATCGGGGGACGCTACCGCCTTGGCATGCTCAAGAATGAGAGCGGGGCGTTCGCCGCGGCTGTCCTGGCGACGCAGGCGGACAGCTGGTCGATCGGGATGGTCAAGGCCGAGTTCCAGCCCGTCCAAAGCGGGTCGCTGACGGGCGTGTGGCGCATGGGCGATCACTCCCCGACCAGCGTGGTGGGAGAGTTCGTGTCCGACGGTCTGTTCGTCATCGATGCCGCTGGTGGCACGTATCTTCGGCGCGTGTACCCGCCCGCGCCAGCGCTCGACATTCACACCGTTGCCCGCAGGATCTCTTGGCCAGAGGTCTTCTTTGTCAAGGTCACTGACCGCACCGCTTGGCTCCGTCTGCCGAGTTTCAACGATTCCATCCTCCCCAGGCTGACGAGCATCATGGAGGAGCACAAGGCCGAACTCGATACGGTCGAGAACCTCATCATCGATCTTCGCGGCAACTCGGGCGGGTCCGACTATGTCTACGCGCTCCTCACGCCGCTCATTTGCTCGCGTCCGGTGTACGGCGTTGGCGTGCAGATCAAGTGCAGCGAGGACAACATCGCAGGCTGGGAGGCTCTGCTCACGAACCCCGAGATCCCCGCTGAACAGATCGAGGATATTCGCCAGAAGATCCAGAACATGCGGGCCAATCTCGGCGGCTACTTCATACCCGAGCCGAGCGTGGCCATCGATGTCTGCCCGGAGGTCAAGCCCTTTCCAAAGCGGGTCGCGCTGCTCATCCAAGGCGCGGGAAGCTCCGGCGAACAGTTCATTCTCGAAGCGATGCAGAGCCGCAAGGTCACGATGTTCGGCAAGGGCCCCACGGCGGGCGTGCTCGACTTTGCCAATGTGCGCTCGTTCCCGCTACCCTCGGGCCGCTTTGAAGTCGGCAACCCCACCAGCCGGTCGCTGCGCTTGCCAAACTTCCCCGTCGATCCCAACGGAATCGCCCCAGATGTGCAGATCCGCGAAGATGTGAAGGATGAGATCGAGTTCGTGCAAAAGTGGTTGGAGCAGTAGGCGGCCGCCAAACCGGTTCACGCCACGACCGTTGCAATCCGCGATGTTTCTCAAGCCCTTGCCGCATCCGACATCGCGATCCCCACTTCCTTGATCGCGATTCGCGATCCATGCTCGAGTTCGAGCGACATCAGGAGAGATGCAAACGCTTCCTCGCGATGGCCCGCCACAGAACGATCGCATAATGTCCGAAACATTTGCTACTTACGTGCAATCCTGGCACAGTTGCCAGAAGGCTGTAAAGATTAATCAGAGAGAGGGCCGGGACAGGGGAAGGGGAACGGGGCGGAGGTAGCCAGGGTGGCCAAACGATGGTGGAGATGTCATAGCGTTGCGGACAGCGAAGCGCACAAGTCTATTGACGCAGAACTTCTTGCGATGCCGTGGCGATATGAGTGTGGCATGCAACAGGCTGCTTGTTCATCGGGTCCATGATGATGGCTTGGAACAGTTCGGAGGCCGAACCCACCGTGCCGTCGGTGATCCGTGCACGCAGTGAGTAGTTCGTTCATCTCGGGGGCAGAATGGGCTGGCGAGGGGCCGAGAGTGCTCGGCCGACTTCCGCGGCTGGATCCTTCCCGCTCGCGCCTTTCATCACGCGGGTCGATGGCCACTCGTGGGCATCGTTAGTGAAAGTCGCTCGAGTAGCCCGTGGGCACGTCTGATTGTCCATCGAGCGACGCGGCCCAAGCGACGACGATGTGCACGACTTCACCCTGCCGCTCGACCCGTCGGCGTTTCACACACTCGTGCGGCACCTGGAGCCCGTCCATCCGCCACAGCCGCCTCAGCCGGGCATTCTCCTTCTCGTGCTGCTTCAGCGGCGTCACCGCGTCGCGGTCAACCGCCCTGTACTCGGCACGCCAGCGGTGCAGCGTCATCGACGACACACCCAGCGACCACGCCACCTCGACGATCGGCGTCCCCCTCGCCAGGGCTCGTCGGCTGCCTCCGCTTGGCCACCATCTCCTCGGGACGGTGCCGCTTCCTGCTCGTCGATCCCATCATCCTTCTTCGGAGGGTCATTGCGGTCCCTCCGGTGACACACGTCTCGCATCTGGGCTGACAGAGCTAGAACGGCAGGGGAGCATCGCCGCGAGCCGCAAAGATCCGTGATGCACTTCGCTCACACGCTCGAACCGAAGTTCGAGAGAATCGTCGTGAGATCGAAGAAGGACACCACGCCGTCGTTGTTGGTGTCAGCGTAGAGCGCGCCCGCGGTCCCAGTGCTCCCGAAGTTGGCGAGCACGGTCGTGATGTCGAAGAACGAGACCGTGCCATTCCCATCGGCATCACCGAGCAGGCGGAAGAAGTCCATCGTCGCCGAGCCGGTGGAGCGTGTGAGTGTCAGGAACCTCTCTGCCGGGGCCGCGGTGCGGAGAGCATCGCCGCGAGAATCGACGATCAGGGCGCTGTCCAGCCGGAGTTCGTACCGGCTGTTCGCGAGGATGGTGGCGCCGAGCGGGCCGAAGGCGTCGGTGGTGAGGTCGATGGTCAGCGTGTAGGTCGCGTCGCTCCAGCGGAAGCGCGAAGCGGCGAGCGTGACGAGGGCCGGCGTGCCGGTGGTCGTCCAGAGCTGCACGGCCTGGGCGATGACGCCCGAGCCGACGAGGCTGCCGAGGTTGGTGCCTCGGTCGAAGGTGACGTCGAGGGTGGCGATTCCCGAGCGTGAGGCGACGCCGTTGTTGATGCGGAAGTTGGTGACGGCAGGGCCCGGGACAGGGACGTTGATGATGAAGGACCCGATGATGCTGCCCGCGGCGGAGTTGCCCGCGAGGTCGCGAGCCGCGCCGGCGACGGCCATGACCTGCACGGTCCCGGCGGAGAGGCGGTCGCCGTCGTCGGCGTAGAAGTAGCGGAACACGTTGCCGCCGAGAGAGGCCACGCGGTCGATGCTGACGCCGGCGATGCTGATCGACGAGGCGGTGATCGAGGCGGCGTCGATGCCCGCACCCGCGTCGGTCCAGCGCACGTCGACGAAGCCGAGGTCGGCGTCCTGCGTGGCGCCGGCGAGCGGGTTGTCGAGCGTGGCGGTCGGAGCGGTGCGGTCGATGCGGAAGGAGCCGATGACGCCCAGCGGAATGGCGCGGTCAAAGATGTCGGTCAGCGGCGTGCCGACGAGTTCGACCACGACATTGCCTTCAGGGAGGGCCGCGACATTGAGCGTGACGGTGTTGCCGGAACGGGTGACCGAGGTCGGCGCGATGCCGTTCACACTGAACCTGAGGCGCAACTGATTCGCGCCGGGATAGCTGATGGGTGCGGTGCTGGATGAGCCGAAGGTGACGGTGAGGGAGGTCGGGGAGTCGGCACTGATGATCGAGCCGTCGAGCGGTGCCGCGAGCGTCGGGATCGAGAGCGCGTCGGAAGATGTCCAAGCGGCGATGAGCGCGCTCGCAGCAGCGTTGCCCGCGAGGTCGGCGGCGTTGCCCGCGATGGTGCGGAACTCGACGATGCCCGCCGGGAGCGGAGCGGCGAGGGTGTAGACGTAGCTATTGGTCGCGCCGATGCGTACAGCGCTCAGCACGATCTGCAACGCGCCATTCACGGTGACCTGGATCTCGTCGCCATTGATCGTGGCGTGGTTGATGCCCGCGCCTGCTGTGTCGTTCCACGTGATGGTGAAGGTGCTGGTGGTGCCCGGGAGTATGAAGTTGCTGGCGTTGGGGGCCGTGACGACGGCGACGGGGCCGACGGTGTCGATGGTGAAGGAGCCGAGCGCGCCGGCGGCGGGTCGGTTGCCGGCGTCGTCGCTGATGCGGGCGCTGCCGCTGGGGATGTTCACCGTATGGACGCCGTCGGGTAGGTTCTGGCCGTCGTCGGCGTAGAAGTAGCGGTAGATGGTGGTGTTGAGGAGGACGACGCGGTCGATGGTGACGCCAGCGATGGTGATGTTGCCGGGGTTGATGGTGTCGCGGTTGAGGCGGCTGTCGTTCCAGCGGACGTCGACGAAGCCGGGGCTGGCGCTGAGGATGCTGCCCGCGGCGGGGCCGATGAGCGTGCCGGTGGGGATGGTGCGGTCGAGGTCGAAGCCACCGATGATTCCCGCGGCGACGGCGTTGCCCGCGAGATCGCGGACGGAGTTCGCGTTGGCGTTCACCGTGACGAGGCCGTCGGCGGGGTTCGTGCTGAGCGTGTACTCGACGAGGCCGTTGCCCAGATGGTTGAAGTCGGTGATGGTGACGCCGGCG
This sequence comes from Phycisphaerales bacterium, assembly GCA_044369085.1. Lineage (GTDB taxonomy): Bacteria > Planctomycetota > Phycisphaerae > Phycisphaerales > UBA1924 > JAEUIV01. The sequence goes on along the minus strand of JBIPMO010000009.1, from coordinate 3,287 downwards.
ATGGTGATGTCGTCGGTGCCGAGGGAGGCTGCGTTGATGCTGGTGCCGACGTCGGCCCACTGCACGCGGAGGCGCGGGGGTGAGCCCAGGGATGAAACGGCCTGACCGTTGATGGTTGCGAGCGCGCCGGTGGGGGCGACGTTGTCGATGGTAAAGGTGCCGAGCACGGCCGCGAGCGACGCGACGCCGGCGGTGGTGCTGACGGCGCCCTCGGTCGCGGTGACGCGGTAGGAGCCGTTCGGCAGCGCGGCGGAAAGGGTGTAGGTGGCGTTGTCTTGGCCGAACTGATCGCCCTCTGGATCCTGCGGCGTGACGAGGATGACGGCGACGCCGGGGATGGGCGAGCCGTCGGCACGCGTGATGATGACGTCGCCCGTGGTGACGGTGTTGACATCGATCGAGACTCCGGCCGGGACGTTCCAGCGGACGAAGAGTTCGTTACGGATGAGGACGGGGAAGGCCGTTCCGGGGATGTTCAGCAGTTGCGGCAGCGGCGCGCCCGTGAAGTGGGCGAAGGTCTGCGCGGCGGGGGTGAAGAAGTTGCCCGCCTCGTCGCGGAGGCCGTTTGGCTGGAAGCCGAGGGCGTAGTTGCCCTGCACGCTGAGGTTGGTGAGGGTGAGGAGGATGCGGCTGGTGCCGAAGCCGGATGCGGTGAAGGGGACGGTGCCGCCGTTGATCGCCAGATTGCCGGCGGAGCCGAAGATCGGCTGATCGAACTCGAGGGCGAGCTGGGCACCCGAGGCTTGCGCGGTGAGGTTGCTGCCAATGGAGCCGTCGGGCTGGAGGAAGCCGAAGTCGCGGAGGCGCGGGGCGAGGACGTCGGGGTTGTAGAAGACGCCCACGGCGGGGTTGCGGGCCTGAAGAGCGGGGATCTGGACGTTGATGGTGTTGGCGTTGAGGAGCGGGTTGTTCTGTGCGTTGACGATGTCGAGGTTGGGGAGGGCGGCGATGGCGGTCGCGTTGGTGAGGGCGTTGCCGCTGACGTCGAGAACGCGGATGCCCGGATGTGAGGTGAGCGCGAGGGCGCTGACGCCGAGGTTCGCGGCGGAGAGGTACTGCACGCCGTAGGCCGAGGGCGGGCCGTCGAACTCGACGACAGCGCGGTACTGCTCGTTCGCGGCGGCGTTGTCGTTCTCCCACTGGCCGATGAAGACGGGGTTGACGTTGTCGGAATGCATGTAGACGCCCGACGCGCCGGGATAGCCGATGGGCGTGCCGATCACGAAGTTGCGGTAGGCGGATGAGTCGTTGTTGGTCCATCCATAGCCCGTGATGTTGCTGGCGGCGGTGGAGGAGAGGCCGATCCAGACCTTGTTGTCGAGGGCGCCGGGGCCGGCGAAGCGGCTGAGGACGAAGGCGTTTTCGGCTTCGTTGTTGATGGTGACGAGGTACCCGCCGAGCGCGGCGGCGGCGGCTTGGGCGCTGGCCCAGCTCTGCGTGTTCGTGAGGGCGACGTAGAAGTGGCCCGTCTCGGGGTTGTAGACCGGGACGTTGCCTGCGACGTTGCGCGAGGGGGTGAGGCCGATCGCTGCGAGGTCGAGGGTGGTCTGGCCGGCGCGGTTGGCGCCGTCGATGTCGAGGGCGCGGAGGGTGCGGATGTTCGGCAGGGTGGGGTTCGCGCCGCTGACGATGGGGAGCAGCGGGTTGAGGCCCAGGCTGAGCGTGTGGAGCGGCAGGGCGGCGAGGTCGAGCAGGCGGTAGGCGTCGGCGAGGTTGTCGATCTCGACGACGGCGGGGATCAGGTCGCCGCCCGGTCGGTCGTTCCATCTACCCGGCGTTCCATTCGTCGGCCCGAGGGCGTGAACGTGGTCCTCGTTATTGAGGAAGTTATCCGGCTGAGTCGGAGCCCAGTTGCGGTAGCTCGCGGTTTCGCCGTTCGACCAGACATAGGTGCCTTCAACGGCGGCGTCGTTCAGACCAATCCAGTAGCCGTCGTTCGGTGCGGCGACGGAGCCGAAGGTGCTGAGGAGCCATGCGTTCTCCGCGGCGTCGTTGATTGTGACGAGGTCGCCGCCGAGGGCGCGGGCGGCGGCCTGGGCGCTGGTCCATGTCTGGGCCGGCAGTGCGTAGTAGATGTGGCCGTTGGCGGGGTTGACGACGGGGCCGCTGAGGAGCGATGTCGTCGGCGTGTTCCCGACGAGGGAGAGGTTGCGGAGGCTGGTGAACTTCGCGAGGTCGGCGAGTTCGGCCGAGGCGCCCAGCGCCGCGAGATCGACGCGGACGCCGCGGAAGGAGAGGTCGAGGCGCTGGATGGAGGCGAGGGCGCTCTCGGTGGTCGGCGTGATGCTGCGCGGCAGGCGGAGCGTGCCGGCGGGGTTGCCGGTGCTCGGACGCGTGAAAATGAAGGCGTCGGCGACGGCGTTGGTGTCGCCCGCGACGAGATTGGACAGCGCGGAATCGAAGGCGATGACGCGGAGGTCGGAGGTGGCGGTGGGGAAGGTGAGCTGTGTTTCGGCGGCGCTCGCCAGCGGCGCGATGAAGGTCGTCGCGTTCGTCTGGAGCGTCATGTCGCGGAGGAAGAGGCCCAGGTCATTCCCGCCGCCGCTGATCACGCCCGGGCCGGTGCCGGTGTAGGCGACCCAGCGGCCGTCGCTGGAGACGACGGGGCGGAAGAAGGTGTCGGCGGACGATTCCGAGTGTGTGCCGTCGCTGTTGAGCGAGACGCGGCGGATGCCGCCGCCGAACTGGATGGGCCAGGGGTCGTTGCTGATGCCGAAGCTGGTGATCTGGCGATCGCGGATGTAGATGTGGCGCTCGAAGCTGCCGTTGGAATCCTGCGAGATCCATTCGCCGTCATCGCGGCGGTAGACAACGTAGCGCCCGTTGGCGGAGATGCTGGGCTGGGTGTACGACGAGTCGTCGACGCTGCTGCTTGCGAAGCGCGGCTGGTCGCTGCTGATGATCTCGGGGCGGATTGAACCGGCTTCGTCGAAGAAGCCGTCGGCGTCGAGGTCGCGGTCCATCACGTAGATGGCGCTCTCGTAGAGCAGGTTCGTACCTGTATTGGTGGTGTCGGGGTCGAAGACGACCTCGTGAGCGGTGGTGAAGGCGATGAAGCGTCCGTCGGCGGAGACGGACCAGGCGCGGAGTTCGTCGCTGCCGATGGCGGACGGGCCGTTATTGTTGGGGCCGTAGGCTAGGGCGTTGCCGTTGACATCGCGGACGGCGAGGGTGGTGGAGTTCGTGATGCGGTCGTAGGCGTAGATCTGCGGGGCGTCGTAGTTGGTGGTGGTGAAGTCGGGGCCGCTGGTGCCGGGGGTGTGGCCCGAGAAGACGATGTAGCGCCC
>JBIPMO010000139.1:0-7850 GCA_044369085.1 Phycisphaerales bacterium | reverse complement strand
GGGCTGAGAGTTCTGCCTTCGATGGAGCATGGGGCAAGCGGGGAAGGAGGGGGGCACACTTGAGATTCATGGCTCGCCCGATCGATGGGTCAGACCGAGCAGCCGCGGACGAGGAACACGATCAGCAGGATCGGGAGCGGAACCCCCAGGGCCCATAGGAGGATGACCGGGCGGACCTTGCCCGCTCTGGCGGCCCAGGTGCCCATGAGCGATCTCGGGGCGTGCGGGCGGGCCGGGTGGTTTCGGACAGGTGCATGGTCATCGCGGGCGGCTTCGGCATGAATCATGTTGAGGGCTCGCTGTTCATCGGTGGCATTTGAGGTTCGGGGCGGGGAAGTCGGGAGGCGGGTGCGCGGTGACAGTGGCTTTTGCCGGCGTGGCCCCGGGTGGGGGGGGCGGGTGGTGGCAAAGCTGGGAGTCCTCGTTGGTCAAGGACTCCCAACTCGGTTGCGCCTCCATTGAAGGAGAGCGAAGGGAGAGTGCGCGGTGGCACTTGCGTGCACGCCCGCGGTTGTGGGGCGTTGCGAGATGCGCTGCGGAGGGTCTGTCTGATCGGGCCGAGCCGGTGATGCCGCAGTTGGATGCCATCGACGAGCTCGCCTTCGAGCATGCCGCGATGGACCTGCCCACCCGCGCGGACGTCTTGGTCATTCACGGGGCGAGCAGCGCCGGGTCGGCTGTTGCAAGCTGGTTGTAAGACAGTTGAGGTCGGAGGAGTAAGGCGAGATGTCTTGCCGATGCGCTGGAAGGGAGCGATGCGGGGGTGTCTAGAACCCGCGGGGGATGACGTTCATGACAACGAGCACCAGCAGGATGATGAGCACGATGCCGAGCCCGCTCGCCGGTCGGTAGCCCCAGTTGCGGCTGTAGCCCCAGGTCGGGAGGCCGCCGATGAGAAGCAGGACGAGAAGAACGAGAAGGACAAGGCCCATGTGGGGCTCCTATTGGCCGGAATCGGTTGAGGGACGGGAGGAGTCAATCTCACGCGGTTTGATGCGGGATTCGTCGCCGTTCATCGGGCCGGAGTGTCGGACGCGATGGTCACGAACATCAAGGGCCACGATTTCAATCAGTATATGTCCGGCTCGGCCATTAACAATGACGACGTGCTACTTAGGAATGGAACGGGGAGGTTTCCTGTTGAGGTGCGGCGAGCGGAGACGGGCCCTCATCAGATGCGATGATCCGATGGATGCAGCTTCGCCATCGCCACGATGCGAGCATCGGCCTCTTCCCGGCCGCGGCTCTTGCCGGCGATCAGGATCGGCCAGCCGCCCATGATGATCGCCAAGGCGGAGAAGATCGCAACGCCTGCGATGATCGAGGGCCTTGCGCCCATGGTGATCGCGATGGCGAGCGCTGCGCAGACGAGCATGGTCATCGCCGCAGCGCCCCAGAGCCACACGCCGTTCCGCTGCGTGTGCGTGGGCGGTCGGCCGTCCACTGAACTTGAGGCCATGACCTCATCCTGCAGCGCATCCACGACGATGACCTCGCCCGGAGTGAGCGGCGGTGCATCGGCGGTCGAGGGGGGAGGAGCGGTGATCGATGCGTGTTCCATGGCTGAGTTCTCCGCATGTTGGCGTGAGGGTGGGCGGGCGCGGCCGAGCGCGGCTTGTGCAGGGTCCGCGCCCGGCCCGTAGCTGCTTCGAACTTGGGATCGCTCGCGAGATCACGGGAGCCGCGTCGCTGGTTGGCCGCGACTTACCGGTTCGTCCACGCGGGGATGTTTCTCTCATCCAGGAGGACGATGCGCACATCCTTGCATTCGACGGACCGTGCGATCCAGTAGGTTCGTCCGTCGATCGTGGTGCGGCAGGCATCGGCCTTGACGGTGTCGCCCTCTTTGCAGATGAGCTTCTGATTCCGCATGTATCCGGCGGGCCCGAGGAGGACGAGCTCCTCGCGACCGTTGTCGCCCATGCTCCGGATGGTGAGGGCCTGGGCGGGCTGGTCGCTGTTTCCGAGCGCGAACTCGGAGAGGCTCACCACTTTGCCCTCGATGATCCTTGCGGAGCCGGGCTCGATGGACTTGATGACCGCTCCGTTGGCGGCCCAGGCCTCTTCGGGCTGCCTGCCCGAGGCCGATTGAGCGGGGAGCACCTCGAAGGCGGGTGTCGGGACGTCGTACGCCTTGTACACATTGTCGGCGTTGTCGCCGGTGTTGAGGGTGGAGAGATCGGTCGGAGTCTCCGGGCTTGCGAGGACCATCTCCTTGGATGCATCGATGCGCACGGTGTTGTCGAGGGTCAGGGTCGCGACCGACCAGGGCAGGAGCCGTTTGGTATCGCCGACGCCCAGAAAGTTCTGATTCGGATCGATGGAAACGAAGCCGATGGTTCCCGACCGGCGTTCGAGGATGATGTCGTGGATCTTGCCGGTCTCCTTGCCGCGGCAATCGACCTTCATTCCCATGAGATGGCTGAGGACGACGTAGCGTGAGTAGGCGGTCGGGTACTTCCGCCCGGAGGACTCGATGGTCTTGAGGGTCCAGGCGGGTGCGCCGTTGGTTTCGCGGAGGCGCAGCTCGTGGTCTCCGTTGCGGAGGTGGGCCGCGGCCAGGAGCTTGTCGGGGTCGCGCGGCAGCGCGAGGGTGTCGACGACGACCTTGTCGCCGCGCATCGGGGCGGCCGCGGCGCCGTTGACGTACCACGACGGGCCGAGGGCGATGCGGCGAGCGGCGCCGGATGTTGGAGCAACGGTGATCACGACCTGCTCGCCGAAGGAGCTGCTGCGGATGCGCTCGACTCTGGTGATCTCGCCCTCGACGCGGATGCTGTCGGCGGTTTCGAGATCGCTCGCGTACGGGTCGCTGGGGGCAGCGGCATCGGCGGCGAGGCGCCTGTGCAGAGGATTGTTCTCATCCCTGGCTTCCTCGCCGATGTTCTTCCATCGTTCGGGGGTGTACTCGGGGAACTCCTTGATCTGCTCGGGGGTGGCGGCCAGGACGAAGCGGTTGCTGCCGCCGCGTTCCCATCGGAACGCTCCGAAGGGGATCGCGACATCGCGGCCGCCCATGCCGAAGCTGGAGCCCGATCGGACGATGACGTACTCGATGCGCCCGGACCCGCGGTCCAGGACGAGGTCCGACACCTTGCCGATGACCTCGGCGTTGTCGTTGACGACAGCGCGCTCGCACATCCAGCGGTTGGAACGGAAGTCAAGGGCGGGTGTGGCGGCGTTCGCGTCGACAACGATCGGCTCCGCTCGCGTCTGAGCGAGCGTGGTGGTGGTGCCGGCGCAGAGCGCGAGGACGATCACAGACAGCACGTGCCTGGGGAGTGCATGAATCATGGGGCCTTCTTTCTGTTCGCCGGGCGAGCCGGCGGCGATCACCGCCCGAGGGCGGGAGTGCTCTCCGCCCCGCTCACGAGGCCGGAGATGCGACCGTAATGATCATGGCGTCCTGAATCATGCAGACCAGTGGGGAACGTTCCGCGATAGCGCCGCTCACGCTTCGGCGAGGCCCTCGCGGATGGCGAATCGCATCAGGTCCGCTCGGGCGGTGATGCTGAGCTTCTTCATCATGCGATCCTGATGACCATCGATGGTCTTGACGCTGCGGCACAGCTCGGCGGCGATCTGCGTGCGCGAGAGGCTCTTGCCGATGAGCCTCAGCACTTCTGTCTCGCGCGCGGTCAGGGTGCTGAGGAGCGTCGTCGGCATTCCCGGGTCGGAAAGCCGCGGCGTCGGCTTCAGGCCGTCCGTCGCGCGGGCGAGCGCGGCAGCGTTCGCGGTGGCCGGCGGGCGGCAACGCTCCAGCACCTTCGGGCTCATCGCGAAGGCGCCTTGGCCGCTCTTCACGACCTCGATAATCCCGGGGACGATGTCCTCGAGGTCATCGGACTTGGCGAAGTATGCGCTCGCGCCGGCAGAGAATGCTGCGGTGATGTACGAATCGCGAATGTGCGCGCTGAGCATGATGGTGTGCACGGCCGGGTGGTGCTGCTTCAGCCTGCTGCTGACCTCGAACACGTCGGGTCCGGGCATCTCGATGTCCAGCAGCACGGCGTGGGGCTTGAGCCTGCCGACCGCCTCCAGGAGCGGGCCCGCCGTCGCGAACTTGGCGACGATCTCGATCCGTCCCTCGATCGCGAACTGCGCTCGCAGCCCCTCGATCAGCACCGAGTGGTCATCGACACAGATCACACGGATCGCGTGCGAAGCGCCGGGCTGCGGCTGCGGGGCCGCCCGGTTGGAGTCGTTGGTCAGTGCCAGCTCCGACCGCCGAGGTGCGCCGGCTTTGGGGGAGGGCCGCAAGGAAGCGGGATCATGGTTGTGAGGTGTCATGATTTGGCCTTTGGTGCGGGGGTGAATGGCTCGGAAGAGATCGCGTCTGCCAGCGTGAGCCTGATGGCTTCGAAGTCATCGGTCTTGGCGATGATCGAGGCGCCCAGCGCCTGCCAGCGCGGAGCGTCCTTTTTGGTCGGAACCCCGAATATGACGATCTGCCCCGTCGAACCGGCCTTTCGCCATCGCGCGGCTTGCAGCAGCGCCTTGGGGGTCGGGTCGGTCACCCAGAAGTTCGACTTCTTCAGGGCCGCATCGCGGCCGGCGCTCAGATGAACGCCCAGGGCGAGGAGGATCTGCGTGATCAGCGAGCTTGCCCGGCGATCGGTGATCGCGATCGATGCGACATGGCCCGCGCCGGTCTCGGTGCCGGCAGCTCGCTTGGCCCGCGGCGCGATCGGCAGGATCAGGACGGCGGTCGTTCCCTTGCCCGGGGTCGATTGCATCTCGACGGTGCCCCCAGCGTGTGTTGCCACCTTGTTGACGAGCGGCAGGCCGAGCCCGGTGCCCATGGCCCGGCGCTTGGTGGTAAAGAAGAGGTCCATGGCTCGATGCCTGACAGCGCTCGTCATTCCGCGGCCGTTGTCGGTTACACCGAAGCGCACGAACGATCCGGTGTCATCGACCGCCGCCCAGATGCGCACCGTGGCCCGCCGGCGGCTTGTGGGGAACGACTCACCCGCGTTCACGATGAGGTTGAGCGCCGCCTGCATCAGCCACTGGGGCGCGATCCTGACGGGCGGGAGGCCTTCGGGGATCGTGCAGACCACCCGGACATGCTTGGGGACGGCTTTGCTCAGCAGCATCCCGACATCGCCCCACCAGCGGAAGAGGTCGGTCGAGCCCTCGACGATGAAGCCGGCACCGGTCCTGTCCGGATCGAGCGTGAGAAAGTGCAGGCCGTCGCTGAGACTCTGCAGGTAGGAGATCGACTGGCGGACGGCCTTGAGATGCTCGATGGCCTGGGGCGACATGCCCGCGTGCTCCAGCGCGTTGAGGCGGGCGCGGACCGGCAGGAGCACGTTGTTCATGTCATGGCCGAGCCCGGCGGCGAGCGCCCCGAGCGATGTCAGGCGGTCAGAAAGCTGAAGCCGCAGGTTTGCGGTCGCCAGGGCGCGGGTCTGCTCGGTGACGAGCTTCTGCAGATGGGTGCGCTCGACCACCAAATCGTTGCCGACATCGATCTGATGGGTGACATCCCGGGCGATCCCGATGAAGTATGGCTCGCCGTACCCCGGCAGGTCCGCTCGCGAGACCGAGAGCTCGATCTGGATCAGCTTCCCGTCCTTGCGGATCGCCTCGAAGCGGCGCGTCTTCTGGAGGGTGGCGGTGTGGTCGGCGTGGCGGTAGCGGTCGAGGTAGCGGTCCAGAGCCGAGCGCCGCGGCTCGGGGATCAGGATCTTGATGTTGCGGCCGTGCAGTTCGCCGGGCGTCCAGCCGAAGACACTGTGCACCGAGTCGCTGGCTGACTGAATGATCCCGCCCGCGTTCAGGGTGAAGATCGGGTCGAGCATGTCGCCGGGATGCTTCCCGGTCTGATCGGCGTGCGCGCTCACAGCCAAGCCGCGCGGTGCCTTCTTGGTTCTTTGGATAACCGCCACCTGAGAGCATACGACCCATCATCGAGCGGCGTGGGGGCCGCTCGGCGATACGGGGAAGTTTCCGCAGAGTTCATCGGTCCAGTGTGATGATTACGGTGCTTTGCTGACTCCGCGGGCCGCTGATGAGACGACAGACGATCATGTTTCCTCATTCGGTCGATCAAGGCGAACACGCGATCCCGAACCGCAGGCACGGTTACTAGCATCCGCGAGCGGCTGCGATGGATTTATCGCAGTCGGTTGTCATGTTCGCGCTGCGAGCACAAGGAACAGCCTGATGATCCAGACCACCGCATCGCCGCTCGGGGCTCTTCCGACCCTGCAAACCCTTGCGCCCCGGCGCGGCGGCGTCGCCATCAGCGCGACCGCGCTGGCGGCCTGTCTGGCCGGGCTCGCGGCGTGCTCTGATCATATGGCGCTGGACACGAGGCTCGACGGCACGCTCAAGGGAGAAGTGGCGACCACCATCAAACTCGAAGGGCCGATCGAGCTGAAAATGCAGATGCAGGGGCCGACCGTCAGGTACGAGGGCACCTACATCAGCGATGAACTCTTTGAGTACATCAAGGTCGGCGAGGCGACCGATGAATGGGTCACCGCGGTGTTCGGCGCGGCCGATGCCAAGACCGAACTGCAGGACGGAACCGAGATCTGGCGCTGGACGTACCGTCCGGTCGAGCAGCAATCCTCGATGGTCGAGGTGTTCAGCGAGAGCGAGAAGGAGCCCAAGCTCGCGACGCGCAGCGTGTTTGTCCGGCTCCGTGCGCGGCTGGTCATCGAGAAATGGAAGGGCTGAGGCCCCGGCAACGCACCGCGATCATCCCGGGTGCGGCTCGGGATGAGCACATCGCCTTCAGGACATCTCCCTCATCACCTGAAACGATGCACACGGCGCTTGCCCGGCGGCCAAACGGGGGTATGGTGACGATGCACAGCCCGCACCAGCATGGATGCGGGAGTTCGTGAGTCGCCGACCTCAACCGGTCGGAGCACAAATCGTCTAAGGAGTCCGAGATGAACAAGCAAGCATCGACAGTTATCGGCGCGCTCGTGGTGAGCGCCCTCGCCTGCACGGTCAACGCCGAACTGATGTACGCGACCACCGCGAGCGGGTTCTTCATCAGCTTCGACAGCGCGTCGCCCGGCAACACGCTGAGCGGGTTCGGCCTGCAGGGGCTGCTGCAGAACGAAGAGGTCGTGGGCATGGACGTCCGCCCGACCGATGGCCTGGTCTACGCGCTCGGATCGTTCGGCTACATCTACACGATCAATCCGAACAACGGTGTCGCGACGTCCCTCGGTCAGATGACCGGGGCCGTCCTGAACGGCTCTGCCTTCGGGTTCGATTTCAACCCCGTGTCCGGTCTGCTCCGCATTCACTCTGACACCGAGCAGAATCTCAGGGTGAACCCGGATGCCATCCCGATCACAGCGCTCGTCGACGGCACGCTCGATTACCCCGTGGGCGATCCGAACGCGGGCGCCGATCACGACATCTCGTTCGCCGCCTACGCGAACAACGTGACTGGAGCAACGAGCACGACGCTCTACGCCATCGACGCTCATAATGACACGCTTTCCAGGTTCGCCACCCCCAACGACGGCCAACTCACGACCGTGGGCCTGCTCGGCGCTGACATCGGCCCGCGCGGCGGCTTTGACATCTCGGGCGCCACGGGCATCGCCTACCTCGCCGCTCTGACGGAGGGGAGCTCGCAGTCACGGTTCTATACCGTGGATCTGTCGACTGGCGTCATCTCCTTCATCGACCAGATCGCGGGCGGCCTCGAGATTCGCACGCTGACCGTGGTCCCGGCCCCGGCATCGGTCGCGCTCTTCGCCGTGTGCGGCATCGCTCTGCGTCGCCGTCGGGCTTGATCAAGCTTTGGTCCTTCAACCGTCTGCCGAACCAGCCCGGCCTCTTGTCGCGATCGACGAGAGGCCGGCTTTGTTGCATGA
>JBIPMO010000008.1:0-22506 GCA_044369085.1 Phycisphaerales bacterium | reverse complement strand
AGGGATCGAGGGGAAGGCATCGGGGGGAAGGCATCGAGGCATCAAGCCATCGAGGCATCGAGTGAGATGCAGCAGAACGGACCCGTCCACTGGCAAGATGCCTAGTGCTTGATGCCTTGGTGGCTTGATGGCTGCCGACGCTCACCGGTTCTGATGGGCGGGTTCGGGCTGGGCGAGCGGGGGCTCCTGGGCTCGCTCGCCGTAGAGGCCGACGGGGCGGCGTCCTTCGGCGACGGGGACGGAGGGCTCGAAGGCGGGGTTTTTCTCGGTGTTGGTGCAGGCGGGAAGCGGAGCGAGGCCCGCGATTGCGATGGTTGATGCCGCGAGAAGGCGCGTGCGATTTCGTGTGGACATGGGGGAGCGAGTGTCGAGGAAGTGGGCGCGGTCGTCAACGCCGGAGAGGGTGTGGATGGGAGGATCCTTCGGATCAGGGACCCTTGATATCCCAAGGACTTGGGTCCGTGGGCTTCGGGACGGTGGGGGGGTGATTTTTGCGGCTTGCCCATTTCCGCGAACCCGCGACAATGGTTCGCCGTCGTGTCAGGGGGTCATTCGGGAGGTTCGGCCTCCTGAACCCCGGAACCCTGCTGAGGCCTCGGCGAAAGGAAGGGCGTGCCGCATGGCCTCGGTCGTGTTCTACTTTCAGGTTCACCAGCCGCACCGGCTTCGGCGGTACTCGGTTTTCGACACCGACCCGTTCTATTTCGACGATGCGAACAACCAGGCGATCTGCAACAAGGTGGCCGACAAGTGCTACCGGCCGATGACGAAGCTGATCCTGGACCTGGTCCGCGAGAACAAGGGGAACTTCCGGGTCTCGTACGCGATCACGGGGACGGTGCTGGACCAGTGGGCGCAGTGGTGCCCGGATGTGCTGGACCTGTTCAAGCAGCTCGCGGACACGGGGTGCTGCGAGTTCGTTGGAGAAACGTATTACCACTCGCTGTCGTTCCTGTACTCGCGGGAGGAGTTCCGCGAGCAGATCGAGATGCACACCGCCCGGGTGCGCGAGCTGTTCGGGCACACGCCGACGGTGTTCCGGAACACCGAGCTGACGTACAACAACGATGTGGGCGCGTTCGTGAACGGGCTGAAGACGCCCGATGGCAAGCCGCGGTTCAAGGGGATGTTCTGCGAGGGTGTGGACCGGATCCTGGGGTACCGGTCGCCGAACTATGTGTACCGCCCGCCGACGACGGGGGAGGGGTCGATCCCGGGGAAGCCTTTCGGGCTGCTGCTGAAGAACTACCGGCTGTCGGACGACATCGCGTTCCGCTTCGGCAACCGGGGGTGGGCGGAGTGGCCCTTGAGCACCGAGAAGTTCGCCAAGTGGGTGCACGACATCAACGGGGATGGGTACATCTGCAACCTGTTCATGGACTACGAGACGTTCGGCGAGCACCAGTGGGCGGACACGGGGATCTTCGAGTTCATGCGGGCGCTGCCCAAGGCGATCTTCGATGTGGTGCCCGGCGAGAACCACTTCAACACGCCGAGCGAGGCGTTCGAGCAGTTCGATTCGGTGGGTGTGTACGACGCGCCGCACATGACGAGCTGGGCGGACACCGAGCGCGACCTTTCGGCGTGGCTCGGCAACGCGATGCAGAGCAACGCGCTGCACGAGCTGTACAAGATGGAGCGGCCGCTGAAGGACAAGCTGGCGGATGCCAAGCGCAAGGGCGACGAGCGGCAGATGGAGCTGCTCGGCTACGCGCTGGGGGACTGGCGGAAGCTGACGACGAGCGATCACTTCTACTACATGTGCACGAAGTGGTTCGCCGATGGCGACGTCCACAAGTACTTCAATCCCTATGACTCGCCGTACGATTCGTACATCAACTTCATGAACGTGATGGACAATCTGCGGCAGCGGGTGGAGGAGTAGGGGATCGGGTTTGGGGGTTGGGGTTTCGGGTTTGGGGTTGAGAGGCACCCCTTCTCTATGCCGGCGCAGGCGTTCCTGTTTGACAGCATTTCTTGCTGCTTGGTGGAATCGTTGGAACGCTGCTTGATTGAGGGCGCTTGGCGTGTTTGCGCCGATATGATTGGGATGATCCGGGCGTATTGCCCTCCAGAAGGAGACACGCAGCATGTTTCGAACCAGCAACCCCGCGTTCGCGAGGCAGCCAGAGTTTCAGCCGGCGCAGTCGTGGGATGATCTTCAGAATCAGGGGCGGATGGATTCGGTGCCCGGCGCAGCGGGGGGCAGCGCGGGTGCCAGCAGGTCGGCTTCGGCCGCGACCGGCAAGGTGATGACGGTGCAGGGGACGGTGAACAAATCGTTCTTCCTGCTGACGCTGTGCATCGGGACCGCGCTGCTGGGTTGGAACATCACGACATCGGCGGACCCGATCGTGAGCCCGGGGCTGATGATGCTGGGTTCCGCCATCGGCGGGCTGGTGATCGGGCTGATCTGCTGCTTTGCGCCGAGGACCGCGCCTGTGACGGCGCCGCTCTACGCCTTGGTCGAAGGTTTCTTTGTGGGCGGGATTTCGGCGGTGTACGCGGCGCGCTTCGCCAAAGAGGGCGGGGCGCTGAACACGGAGATGGTGTTCAACGCGGCTCTGCTGACGTTCGGGATTCTGGGCGGGCTGCTGACGGGCTACAGCGTGGGTGTGATCCGGCCCGGGCCATGGTTCCGCAACGCGGTGGTGGCGGGGACGATCGGTGTGTGCCTGTACGGGCTTGTGGCGATGGTCGCGAGCTTCTTCGGCTCGTTCTCGCTGGCATCGGTGTACGACCCGACGAACGGCGGGATGATCTCGATCGGGTTCTCGCTGCTGGTGGTCGGGCTGGCCTCGGCGAACCTCGTGCTCGACTTTGAGTCGATCGAGATGGGGGCCAAGCACCGAGCGCCGCGGTACATGGAGTGGTACGGGGCGTTCGGGCTGATGGTCACGCTGGTGTGGCTGTACCTGGAGATTCTGCGGCTCTTGGGCAAGCTGCGGTCCAACGACTGATGCGCTTGCCTAGCACGATCAGCCCGCGAGCCGGTGGTCGGTATCGGTGAGTCCATCCATGACGGTGTCGCGTGAAGCGAAATCGGCGAGGCGCGAGAGGCGCGAGCGGATGTCGTTGTCGACGCCGTCGAACTGAATACCGGCCTCGCTTTTGCCCCAGTTCTTGCGGCGGACCCAGACGACGCGTGCCCGGACCATGATGGGGCCATCGGGCCCGTTGATCGTCAGGGTGCCGACGAGGCCGGGCTGCAGGTCGAGCTTGGTGCGCAGGCGGCATCCGGTGGCCGAGGCGTTGATGAGGTCGCCCCAGGTGGAGGCGATGCCCTCGCACCGGACGCGGCCGGCGCGGCGATTGTTGATATCGCCCTTGCGTTGTTCGGGTTGGCCGGTCTTGCCGATCTTCAGGATGCTGCGGATCATGCCTCGCTGATCGGGGAGATCTTGGGCGTGGTGCAGGATGAGGGCATCGGCGGGGTGCTCTCGGACGTTGCGGGCCGGAGCAGCCCGCAGGGTGGCGCACCGAGGCGGGCGGATTCCCAAGTGTTCGCGGACGCTGCGTGACCAAAGGGTCCGCGGGCGGAGGATGCGGTAGGCTCGGGTCGCGGGCGGGCGCCCGTGCCGGAGCATTGATCATGACCATTCCGCACGAATATCGCGCGATGCAGGGGTCGGATGTGGACCGAGTGGCGTGGCTGCTGTCGCAGGCGTTCGGTTCGCCTATCGAGCGGGCGGTGGAGTGGGTGAACAAGTTCGGTCACGATGAGTTTCGCGTGATGGCGCGGCCCGGCGCGGCGGCGGATGCGTGCCTGCTGCTGATCCCGATGGGCTTGTTCATCGGCGGGCGTTCGGTGCCGCAGCTCGGCGTGGCGGCGGTGTCGACATCGCCGGAGTCTCGGGGCGGCGGGGTGGCGAAGGGGATGATGCGCGAATCGGTGCTGGAGACCGCTCGGCGAGGCGTGCCGCTCGGGGTGCTGTTCCCGGCGACGCAGACGCTTTATCGGCGGGTGGGGTACGAGCAGGCGGCATCGCACTTCATGGTGACGATCGATCTGACACGGCTGCGGGCGGAGCGCGCGGATCGGGCGCTTGCGATGCGGCGACTGACGGTGGAGGACCGCCCGGTGATCGAGGGGATCCACCGCGAGCGGACGCGGTCGAGCACGGGCGAACTGGATCGCGGGGCGTACATCTGGCGGCGGATCTACGAGCCGCGGGTGGGAGCCGCGGAGGGCTGGTGCGTCGAGGAGCATGGCGAGATCACGGGCTGGGTCTTCGTGACACGATGCTCGAATGGCGTGACGCTCGGGGATGCGTACCCGTATTCGTGGCTTTCGCTCGCGGATGTGCAGGCGTTCACGCCCAACGCGGCGAGGCGGATCCTGGCGATGCTCGCGGATGAGAACTCGATCTGGAAGGCGGCGAAGATGTTCTGCGGGCCGCACCATCCGCTGCTGGCGCAGGTCGCCGAGCGGTGCTTCACGATGACGCTCGCGGACTACCCGATGGTGCGGATCGCGAGCGTGGCGGGGGCGCTGGAGGCTCGGGGGTGGCCGGTGGGGATGTCGGGGTCGATTGCGATTGAGATCGCGGATGATCTGATCGAGGCGAACAACGGGTGGTTCACGCTGCGGGTGGATGGTGGCGCGGGCACGGTGGTGCGCGAGCGCGGGAAGCCCGCCGGCGTCGCGTCGCTGTCGATGAGCATCCGCGACCTGGCGATGATGTACACGGGGTTCGCACCAGCGCGTTCGGCGGCGGTCGGCGGGACGGTGCGCGGCGATGAGCGGGCGCTGGAGATCGCCGGGGCGCTGTTCGCGGGGTCGCATCCGGGGATGATGGATCAGTTCTGAAGAACAATCAGACGGACGTGCGGAGCAGCGGCCAGCGGCAACGCTCGTTGGCTGCCTGCAACGCGGCCTCTTCGTGTGATTTGATCTCTCGATCGAGACGATCGAACTCCGAAGCGAGTTCGGGGTCAATCGTCTTCATTGCTCTGGTACCACCTGCCGGCGCATCGTGGTATGGACCAGAAATCGTGGAGGTGATGCCAAAGCCGACACAAGGCGCCTGCGCCATGATTTCACGGTGTGGGCTGGCTGGCTGCTGCTGGTGCAAGTTCCCCATTTGCGCCTCCTCTGACAGCAAAAGTATACACCACAATCGACAAGATGAGCGTGATTATCCCAAAGAACAAGAGTCTTTGAGCCCTGTCAATGCCGATTATCCGCCGTTTGTTCCGCTGATTGAGGTCGGTTGCAGCGTTGTAGGTCGTCTTGAAGACGTACCAAGAGGCCTCCACCTCTTCGATGTTCCATGGCCTGTTGATGACGCTATCTCTCAGTCGGAGGAGGTCGCTGGCGGCCGGCGCGATCTGTCTCTTCCGTTGGCCGCTGCCCAATGCTCGTACCAGCGCGAAAACAAGCAGTACAACAGTGGTGCCGCTGGCGATCCAGTAGAGAACGAACCAGAACCCCGTCGGTACGGCGAGCACACGGTCGAGTTCTCTGCCCACGGCGAAAGTTTTGAACCCGATGATCGCGTAGATGCCTGAAAGAACAAAGTTCGCGCGCGTCGACAGTCGTGCTGCGTTGGCCTCTTCCGCTTTCCAGAAGCGATCAGCGTGCGCGATGAGGATCGCCGCACCGCGCGGATCACTTGGGATCTCCAGCTTCGCTGGCGCTTCCGATGGCATCGCCGCAAGATAGCAGCGGATAAGGACAAAAAGAAACTGTGCCGCCCTGAAGAGAGCGGCACAGCGAAAGATCTGAAGCAGATATGGATTGGATCAGCGCTTGGAGAACTGGAAGCGACGGCGGGCGCCGGCCTGACCGTACTTCTTACGCTCGACCTCGCGGGGGTCGCGGGTGAGGAAGCCGCTGTCGCGGAGGACGGCCTCGAACTGCGGGTCGTAACCCTTGAGGGCGCGGGCGATGGCGAGGCGCATGGCCTGGGCCTGGCCCATGAAGCCGCCACCATCGCAGCGAGCGATCACGTCGAACTTGCCGAACGTGCTCGTGAGCTTGAGGGGGGCGTAGACATCGTTGCGGTCGCGGACCTCGGTGAAGTACTCCTCGATGGACTTGATCTTCTTCTTGGAGCACTGGACGGCGACCTTGCCGTTGCCCGGCTTGATGCGGACGCGGGCGACGGCGGTCTTGCGGCGTCCGGTGGCTCGCCACCAGCCCTGGGCATCGGGCTTGAGTGCCGGCTTGAGGGCGGGGGCGGCGGGAGCGGCGGTCTTGGCGCCGAGGTCTGCGGGAGCGATGGGGTCGAGCATGGGTGTCTCGGGAGTGGAAAGGGTCGAGGGGAGAGGGTCGAGGGTCCGAGGAGGTGAAGATGAGAATCAGACGCCGAGGGGTGTGGGCTGCTGGGCGGCGTGGGGGTGGGTGGGGCCCTTGTAGACGCGGAGCTTGGTGAGCATGGAGCGGCCGAGCGCGCCCTTGGGGAGCATGCGCTTGACGGCGTCTTCGAGGAGGAACTCGGGCTTCTTGGCGAGCAGCTCGCCGAGGGTGACGGTGTAGAGGCCGCCCGGGTGGCCGGTGTAGCGGGTCTTGATGGCCTGCTCGCCCTTCTTGCCGGTGAGGACCATCTTCTCGGCGTTGGTGACGATGACGAAGTCGCCGGTGTCGCAGTGCGGGGTGAACTCGGGGCGGTGCTTGCCCATGAGGACGACTGCGATGTCGGAGGCGAGGCGGCCGAGGCGCTTGCCCTCGGCATCGACGTGGCGCCATTGCCTGCCGGCGTAGGGCTCGTGGCTCTTGATGAACGTGGTCTGACGCATGGGGCGTTCCTTGCTGAAGAGGCGGGAAGGGGAGCGAAGAAGGCAGAAACAGATTCGGCCTGCCTGTTGCCGCTTTTGTGAGGGGCAACCGCAGGGGTTGAGGAGTTCGAGGCTCCTCGGCTCGCCGGAACATCCCGCTGAAATGGAGCGGGGCACGTGTCGCGAGCATGAAGCTCAGGTTGTCTCCGCGGCACCCACCAACGGGCCACGGGGAGGGGAAGAGTAGCGGGGCGGGGCGGTGTGTCAAGGCCGCGCGCCTGAATATCCTAACGAAGACCGATCTTCTGCGTGGCGATGGCTGGATGGGTGGCGATCCCTTGGAACGATGCTCCGCGGCTGACATGTGCGAACATCTCGGGCATGACCGAAGAAATCAATGCCGGGGTGCGGGAGTCATCGGGGGTGTGGGCGGTGGGACGCGATTCGGCGTATGCGCCGCCCGAGCGGCTGGACCCGGGGCATCGCGGTGGTGGGGGCGCGTGGCGGGTGGTGATGTGGGTGGCGCTCATCGTGGCGTGCGGGCTGATCTTTACGGTGCGAGTTGTTGAGAAGGCGGGGACCGGGGTGATGCCCGACCCAGCGACGGTGCCGAGCCCGGTGCTGAAGTTTCTTGGTCGTTACGCGCTGGGGGTGAACTCGCTGGCGCCGGGCGGGCCCACCAGCGCGCAGTTTGTTGAGAGCATCGATGACGCCGCGTTGCACATCATCGACCGGGTGCGGGCGGTGGCCGTGGCGGGGGAGCTCGGCGGGGCGAGTGAAGCGCTGGATCGGCTGAGCGCGCTTGAACAGGAGATTGATGCATCGCGCGCGGACGGCGTGGTGCCGACCGGTGTGCAGTCTGGAGCGGGGGCGGGGGCAGCGCCGCTGGTGTTCGCGGATGAGGCCGCTCGCAGCGCGATGCGGGATGATGTGGCGACGCTGCGAGCCATCTACGAGGCGGGGTCAGCGGCGGGAGTGGATGCGGCAGCGCGTGATGGGCTGGTGAAGCGGCACGCGTGGTTCGGGGAGGTGGCTCTGGCGTTCGGCGCGCCGGCGAGCGATGCGGGGCGGGCGCGGATCGAGGAGCAGAGCAGGCTGACATTGGTCGCGATGTTCGCCGTGCTCGTGGTGATTGTGGCGGCGATGGCCACGGGCTTCATGCTCTTCATCACGGCGGCGGTGTTTCTTGCTCAGAATCGGTTGCGGTCGGGGTGGCTGATCGTGGAGCGGTCCGGGGTGGTGGGTGCGGTGGCGGGCGGGGCGCCAGCTGGGGCGGCGGCCTCGGCGGACCTGGAGACGGCGGTGCTCTTTCTGTGGGGGTTCATCGCGATGCTGGTGATCGGCAGCGCGGTGCACGCGGCGACCGGTGCGGATGTGACAGCGCCACTGGCCTTGGGGATGTCGCTGATCTGCTTGTGGCCTCTGGCTCGGGGGTGGACGTGGCGGGCGTGGCGCTACGCGGCTGGTTGGCACACCGGTCGCGGATTCTTCCGCGAGGCGGGGGCGGGAATGCTCGGCTACCTGGCCGGGCTGCCGATCGTCGGGGTAGGGGTGCTGCTGACGCTGCTGGTCACGATGCTGACGGGGAGCGATGCATCGCACCCGATCGCGGGCGAGGTGGATGTCTCGAACATCTGGGCGATGGTGGGGCTGTACGCGCTCGCGACGGTGTGGGCCCCGCTCGTGGAGGAGTCGGTGTTCCGCGGGGCGCTGTACCGGCATCTGCGGGCGCGGGTGGCGTGCCCGATCGCGGCTCTGGTGTGCGGGCTGGTGTTTGCGATCATCCATCCGCAGGGGATCGCTGGGGTGCCGGTGCTGACGGCGATGGGGGTCGTGTTCTGCCTGATCCGCGAGTGGCGGGGGAGCCTGGTCGGCGCGATGGTGGCGCACGCGTTGAACAACTTCTTTGCTGTGTCGGTGCTGATGGTGGTGATGGGGTGAGGGGGCGAGGGGGTGATGGAGTGAAAGAACATCTAGAGCGATCCGATTGTTCGCATCTGCGATTCTTCGACAGGCCATCGGGATGGCGGATCGTGCCGATCGGGGTGGCCATGAGCGTTGTATGCGCGGCTCTCGGGCTGCTGAGATTTATGCCTGACAGATTCTTGCTTGAAGTTCGGACAGCGCTCGTATTTGGCGCTTACGGTGCGATCACCACATTGCCCGTCATCTCGCGTTTGGTGTGGAGGCGCCCCCTGAATGCAACGATTGGAATCGTGTACGGGCTGGCGATGCCGCTTTCCTTGTTGGGTGGCTTTCTGTTGGGGCCGGGATCGTTTGTGACAACGTGGCTTGTGGTTGTTGGAGGCGCGTTGCTCGTGCGCTTCAGCATCCCAGCTTGTAGACCATGGTGGCAGTGCCAGTCCTGCGGGTACGACCTGCGCGGCGCGCGGGCGGGGGTGTGTCCGGAGTGTGGGGCGGGGATCGATCGGGGCGTGCAACCTTGATTGGATTGAGGACAATCATGTGTGGAGGTCTCGCCATGCTGTCACTTCTGACGATCTCGCGGCGGTTTGCACTTTCGTGTGTTGCTTCATCTGCCGCCGGATTGCTGGTCCCGGCATGGTGTGCCGAAGCGCAACAGGCGCCGAACCTGCCCGCGGTGCCGGAGTTGAATCCGGTGTCGCGGTTCAACGGGGTGGTCGATCTGCCGGGCGGGATGGAGCTTGAGTTCAGCGTGGTGCTGGTGCCCGCGGTGGGGAACCAGCCGACGGGGGGGACGATGTCGATCCCGATGCAGGGGTTGAAGGATGGGGCGCTGGAGGAGGTGGAGATCGGGAAGGACTGGGTGAAGTTCACGCTGAAGTCGCCGGGAGCGGGGGCGAATGAGGCTGCGTGGGCGCGGTTCGAGGCGGCGCCTGTCGCGGGGGAAGAGAAGACCTGGAGGGGGACGCTCAAGCAGAACGGTCAGGTGTTGCCGCTCACATTGGTGAAGACGCTCGCGGGCGATGACAAGCCCGCGAAGCCCAGGCGGCCGCAGACCCCGGTGCCGCCGTTTCCGTACGACGAGCGGCCCGTTTCGTTCGTGGTGCAGCCGGGCGGGCACGTGATGGCGGGGACGCTTTCGCTGCCGCGGGGCGAGGGCAGGCGCGGGGCGGTGGTGATGGTGACGGGGTCGGGCCCGCAGGACCGGGACGAGACGCTGTTTGCGCACAAGCCCTTCGCGGTGATCGCCGATGCGCTGACGCGAGCGGGCATCGCGGTGCTGCGTTACGACGACCGCGGGGTGAACGGGTCGGCGATGCCGCGGGGTCAGCGGCTGCAGGACGCGACGACGCTGCACTTTGCGGACGATGCGCAGGCTGCGGTGGAGTTTCTGGCCAAGCGTGAGGAGATCGATGCGGGGCGGATCGGGATCATCGGGCATAGCGAGGGGGCGCTGATCGCGTCGATCGTGGCTTCGCGGTCGAAGGATGTGGCGTTCGTGGTTCTGCTGGCGGGGCCGGGTGTTCCGGGGCGTGAGATCCTGACGACGCAGTCGGTGGCGATCGCTCGGGCGAGCGGGGCGGGTGCCGAAGCGCTGGCGAAGATCGAGGTGACGCACCGGGTGCTGATGGACATTCTGTCGGACCCGGCATCGAAAGAGGATGCGATCCTGCCCGCGATTCGGGCGCTGACGGAGGCGCAGCTCGTGGGGCTGGGTCAGGAGCCCAAGATCAGTGATGCGGAGCTGCGGCAGGTGATGGTGCCGCTGGATTCGCGGTGGCTGCGCGAGTTCCTGGTGCTGGACCCGGCGGTGTACCTTCGGCAGGTGCGGGTGCCGGTGCTGGCTCTGAACGGATCGCTGGACACGCAGGTGCCCGCGAAGCAGAACCTCGACGCGGTGGCGGCGGCCCTCGCGCAGGCGGGGAACAAGGATGTCACGACGGCCCAGATGCCCGGGCTGAATCACCTGTTTCAGACGGCGAAGACGGGGTCGCCCACGGAGTACGCGCTGATCGAGGAGACGTTTGCGCCGGCGGCGCTGGAGCTGGTCGTGGAGTGGGTGAGGCAGCGGGCGGGCGAGCCTGCCAAGTGATTAAACAAAGCCACCGGCCGCGATGGGCGACCGGTGGCGGGTGTGGTTGAGATTTCGGTGATTCTCAGCGGCAGACGACGCCGAAGTTCGCGAGGACGGTGGTGATGTCGCCGAAGTCGACGGCCGTGCTGGCGTTGGCATCGGCGGGGGTTTCATCGGTCGAGCCGTACTGGGCCAGGACGGTGGTGATGTCGGCGAAGCTCACGACGCCGTCGATGTTGGCATCGCCCGGGCAATCCCACTCGTGGGGGTTGTGGTCGGTCGGGAGAACATCGCGGTCATCCGGGCCTTCCATGATGGATGCATCGTGGTTGGTGCGGCTGCGGGTGAGGACGATGCCGCCGCGGCCGGCGCGGCCCGCGAAGTCGGAGTTGGTGGCGGGCTCGAGTGCGCCCGACGCGTTGCGGCGGAGCTCGGCGACCACGCCGTTCTTGGTGACGAGGATGGTCTCTGTCTCGACGGAAGTGCCCTGCACATCGAGCCCCTCAGCCCCGTTGAGGGCGACGCTCGAGTAGATCCAGCGCAACTGATCGACGGTCAGGCCTCCGATGGCGTTCCGCGCGAAGGTGATGTTGTAGATGCTGTTCGAGTTGCGGGAGCGGATCCACATGCTGCCGTCGTTGGGCGAGATGGAGATGTACTCCTCGCCGCTGAGCGCCACGGCGGAGGGAAGGTCGGAGATCGTCGGAGCGGCGCTGAGGTTGTCGGCATCGAAGACGGCGATCTTGCGGGCGTCGGTGTCGAGAAGGATGAGCGAGTCGGTGGCATCGGAGTACTTGGCCTTGCGGGCGTTACGCATGATGCTGGGGATGGCGACGGCGGCGGTGGCGCCGTCCTGGATCTTGATGACACTGGGGACGCCCGGGCCGGTGCCGCCGGCGGCGTTGTAGCTGCCCGAGATGATGTAGAGCTCCCGGTTGCGACCGCTGGCGACGGAGCGGACATCTGGGCCGGAGAAGAGCAGTCGCTTGCCGCGGGGGGCATCGGGGGCCTGCGCCGGGTCGATCAGGGGAACCTCCCAGACACGGTGCGTGGTCTGGCCCCCGATCAGCAGATCCTCGTGCGCGATCCCAAAGAAGGGCTCAGCGGCGGGCTCCAAGCTCAGCAGTCTGCCAAACTCGCCAGCGCCGATGGTGCTGTGGGTGGGCGGCGACATGCCGTTGGATAGCTGGATGGGGCGCCACAGGCTCAGCGATTCGTCGAGCGGGGAAAGGGTGACGCCCGCCTTGGGGAGGATGACGCGGTAGCCGTTGAGGAGGCCCGGCGATCCGTAGCCGACGAACTTCTCGTGGGTGCGCTGATAGAAAACCTGGATGCCTCCGCCGCCATCGTTATCGGCGAAGAAGCCGGGGAGCTGTTCGAGGGTGTAGGTGTTGGTGGCGAAGGCGGCCTGGGCGAGCTTGTTGGAATCGCCGCTGCCCGGGTCGCGGACCTTGATCTGGCGGCTGGATCCGTTGCACCAGCCCTCGAGGCCGACCATGGTGATGACGTGGCCACCATCCTTGTAGTACTGGTTGGGCCCGCCGGAGTCGACGTCGTACCAGCCGATGAAGGGGCAGACGTATCCGCCCGCGATCACGCAGAAGGCGAGATCGGCGAGCGATGGGGCGAAGAGCTGCTTGGCGCTCATGGCGGAGACGGTGAACTTGTTGGGAGCGTGGCGGTCGAGGTACTTGATCATGCCCGAGGTGCCGCAGCAAAGGGTGCCATCGGAGGGGTCGGTCTCCATGTCGATGCCGAGCTCAGCGATGGAGGCGGTGACGTTCTCGTACTCGGACTGGGATTGCCAGGAGGGCGATGAGCCGCCCTGCATGAGCGCGGGGAAGCCGTGGTTGGCGAAGTAGGCCATCCAGTTGATGTGCGAGGTGGGAGAGCAGTACATCGATCCGTTGCCGGGCAGGCCCGCGGGGATGTTGATGAACTGGCTTCCATCCCAGAAGAGCGGTCCGGGCTGGCGCTTCTGATCGAAATCGGGGACGAATCCGTTCTGGAGCGATCCGATCGACCAGGTGCAGGGGCGAGCGGCGGCCGGCGCGGCGAGTGCGGCGGCCGCGGTGAGCAGGGCGGGGATCCGCGTGATGGCGGCTGTTCTGTGGTTCAGGCGAAGCATGTGAGGTCTCCGTTTGTTTGGTGGGGCGGTGTCGTGCCCCCAACAGTGAACGGAAAGCGTCGAGCGGTGTGACGGGGGTTTGGAGAACTTTCACGGCCACCCAGCGCGGAAACCCGGGGTTCGTCGGCGGGTGGGCGTGAGGACTGCTGGACGACATGGATGAGATGAGCGCGGCCCGTCACTGGTGTTCCGGACTCGTTGGGTCGGGCTCGTCAGGCCGGGAGGTCGCTGCGGAGCAGGACCGTCGAGTGCATGGGGGGGTACTTGATGAGCAGGCGCAGGGCTCGGAAGTCGCGGAGCTGGTGGCCTTGGCGCTCCATGACACTCTCGATCATTCCGCGATAGGCGGGGACGAGCGGGGAGGTCATGTCGGGGGCGCTGCCGGGCAGTTCCTGCATGTCGGTGCCGATGGGGATGAGGTGGGCACCGCCCGGCGTGCGGGCCGAGCAGGCGGTGACGGGCCCGATGCCATCGGGCTGGCCGAGGACGAAGACATCGGGCGCGAGCAGGAAGTCCAGGCTCTTGTGCACGATGAGGTCGAACTGCAGTGTCTCGACGGGCATGGCGATGTGGGCGAAGTTCTCGGCGTGCAGCTCGGTGGGGGTCCGGGTTCGCGGGGCGGCGGCGCGGGCCACCTGCCCGAAGAAGCAGGTGAAGGCGCCGGTGTTGCCGACGGGCCAGTCGCATAACTCGTAGACCCAGCCGTTGGGCTGCTGGATGACGGAGATCTCGGGCATGCTGTCCGAGCAGTATTCGCTGAGGAACTTGGGCCCGGGGTCGCGCTGGTAGCGGCTGTCGAGGGCCTCGACGCCGGGCGGTGAGGCGATGGGGTTGCCGTTCTCGTCGTAGGTGCGTGGTCTGAACAGCGGCCAGCGCGGGCCGGGTCGGAGCCTGCGGAAGTCGACGACTCCGCCGATGAGGCCGAGATCGAGGCGTGATGGGTCTTTGGCGCTGGGGGCGATGAAGTTGGTCGAGCAGCGGACGCGGGCCTGGACACCCCAGACGCCGCTGAGGCCGCGGAAGGCGAGGCGTCGGCTGCGCTCGAGGCGCTCGCCCGCGCCGACACCGTCCATGCCGTCGAGGATGAGCTCGAGGGTGTCGCGGTCGCCCGCGTGGGCCGTGATGACGCGCTCGAAGGCATCGCAGGCAGCGCGGAAGCGGGCGATGGGCTCGGCGCTGGCACCGTGATCGATGAGGGCGTGCGTGATGGCCTCGATGGCCTCTTCGCCGGGCATGTGCATGATGCCCGAGGCGGGGTCTTCGGAGGCGAGCATCTTGACGATGCGCCAGGCGATGTTGCGATTGAGCTTGAAGATGCGGGCGATATCGCCCGCGGCGGTGGGGCTGACGTTGCAACTCTCGACGAGGCGGCTGAGCGCGGAGCGCAGTTCGGAGAAGGCGGCGATGAGATCCTCTTGGAAGGGGCCGGGCGCCTGTCGTTGCGGCGGCCCAGAGGCATGGACTCGCGTCATGGCGAGGATCTCCTGTGAAAGTGGCTTGGTAAAGCGGTTACATCGTACTGCGGATCGGGATGTGCGAGCACACCCCCCGCGTGTTTCGTGGCGCATGGCATGACGAGTTTGTGCGGGCGAAGTCGCTCGAACCGGGTGTTCAGGAAGAACTTTGCCGTTGGACCATGCTTCGGCGTGGCAAACTGGAGAAGCTCCGATGAACGCGACGTTTACGCGGTCGATCTCGGTTGCTGCGCTGCTTGCAGCGGTTGCATCAGGTCAAGAGATGGCTCCCGCAGCGCCGGTCGCTGCGTTCCCTGCGGTGTGGGCTGGGCGCTGGTCGGGGCCCGCTGAGATCGTTGGCCCGGAGGGTGTGCGGATGAGGTTCACGATGGAGCTGGCGATCGCGCCGACCGATGACGCGGGGCGCTGGGGCTGGACGATCGTTTACGAGGGGGAATCGGGCAAGCAGACGCGCGAGTACCAACTGGTCGTTGTCGACGCCGCCCGGGGGAGGTATCAGATCGATGAACGCAACGGGATCGTGCTCGAATCGCGGCTGATCGGCGGGACGCTGTACGAAGTCTTTGAAGTGGAGGGGACGAGGCTCGCGACGCGTCAGCGACTGGAGGGGCTGGGTACGGCGGATGAGCGCATCAGCATCGAGATCCTGACGGTGCGCGAGGCGGATGCCACCAGAACCGGCGGGGGCGAGGCGCCGGAGGTGCGGTCGTGGGGCGCGACATCGCTGCAGCGGGCGGAGCTACGGCGGGCGCATAGGTGACGGCCAGAGAACTCATAGCCGCATAGTTCGAACCAGGCTGGTTCGCCGAGCGCGAATCGACCCATCCACACGTGGGGGTCGGGGCTCCGAAGTGAGGGATCAGGCCACTAGGGAAGCGGATTGGTTTGGCTCAAAGTGGTCGAATCCTGCATCGCGACAGGCATTTGCGTGGTCTGGATGCCGATGGTGAGCGCTGCACATCGGGCCGAGCGTCGTGCTTTGGTGCTTGGTGCCGCCGAAATACAAGAGACGCCTGAGCAAGGAGATTTGTTATGGCCAACGATCGCCGCACGATGGGACTGTCGACAAAGATCATTCTCGTGAGCGTTGGGCTGCTGCTGACGGTGGCGGTGGTGAACCTGGCGATCTTTGTGCGCAACTACCGGCAGGACGCGGTGGAGTCGATGGCGGCTCGGGCATCGGCGTTCACGGCGGTGGCGGACGAGAGCAAGAACCACGCATCGGAGCTGATCTCCAAGGGCGCGGTCGATGTTCACAAGCTGGTCGAGGAAGCGCAGGAACAGATGAAGGCGGGCGCCTCGTACCGCGACACGAAGTTCTACGGCGCGATCCCGGTGGTGGCGGGGTGGACGGCAGCTCAGAAGGCGGCCACGCGCGAGGGCATCGAGTTCTTCACGCCCGCGTTCGAGGCTCGTAACAAGGACAATGCGCCGGTGACGGGGTCGGTATCGGAACTGTTGCTGCGGGAGCTGACCGAACAGGTCGCCGCGAACAAGGGGGAGACGGTATGGCGGGTCGACGACAAGACCCACAAGCTGCACTACATGCGGGCGATCCGGCTGGATGAGTCGTGCATGATCTGCCACGGCGATCCGCAGAAGTACGACAAGAAGGATGAGGCGGGCGTGTTCGACGGCCTGGACCCGCTGGGCATCGCGATGGAGGGCTGGAAGCCCGGGGACATGCACGGCGCGTACGAGGTCGTGATCCCGATGGAGAAGGTGGACACGGCGGTGGCGTCGTTCTTCATGACGGGCGGAGCAACGACGGGCGGGATGGTGCTCGGCGGGACGGGGCTGCTGGTGTGGCTGCTGCGCCGGCTGCTGACCAGGCCGCTGAACCAGTTGATCGAGATGATGAAGGAGGTCGCGACGGGAGATGGCGACCTGACCAAGCGGACCAACATCCAGCGCGGGGACGAGATCGGCCGCCTGTCGCACTGGTTCGACACGTTCGTGGGAACGCTGCAGCGGCTCGTGGGCGAGATCGCGGGAACGACGCGCGAGGTCGCGTCGGCCTCGACCGAGATCGCCGCATCGGCCGAGGAGATGGCCGCGGGGATCAAGAGCCAGGAGCAGCAGACGATCCAGGTGTCCTCGGCGGTCGAGGAGATGGCGGCGAGCGTGACGGAGGTGGCCCGCAAGGGCGCCGACGCGTCGAACGCGGCGGCCGAATCGGGGACCGAGGCCACCGAGGGGGGCAAGATCGTCGAGCAGACGGTCGAGCAGATGAAGGGCATCTCGAGCGAT
The DNA here is from genome assembly GCA_044369085.1 of Phycisphaerales bacterium. Lineage (GTDB taxonomy): Bacteria > Planctomycetota > Phycisphaerae > Phycisphaerales > UBA1924 > JAEUIV01. Next base: position 5,933 of record JBIPMO010000008.1, on the reverse strand, counting down.
GTGAGTGAATCGGCCAAGGCGGTCCATTCACTGGGCAAGCGCGGCGAGGAGATCGGCCAGATCATCACCGTGATCAACGACATCGCGGACCAGACGAACCTGCTGGCCCTGAACGCGGCGATCGAGGCCGCGCGGGCGGGCGAGCATGGTCGCGGGTTCGCCGTGGTCGCCGACGAGGTGCGCAAGCTGGCCGAGCGGACCACCAAGGCGACCGAGGAGGTGGCCAACAGCATCCGCGAGATCCAGACCGAAACAACCAGCGCCGTCGAGCGCATGGAGGCCGGGACGACGAGCGTGAACCGCGGTGTCGAACTCGCCGGATCGGCCGGGCAGGCGCTGCAGCGCATCGTGAACTCTTCGGGGACGCTGCAGGGGCTGGTGCAGTCGATCGCGGCCGCGACCGAGCAACAATCGGCGGCGAGCCAGGAGATCAGCCAGTCGATCGAGACCATGAAGCGTGTGACCAGCGAATCCGCCGATGGCGCCCAGCAGGCCGCCGAGGCCGCGACCAACCTGTCGAGTCAGGCGGAGAAGCTGCAGAGCCTGATCGGTCGCTTCAAGGTCTGAGCGCCCTCCGGCGGGAAGGGCCGCGAGCACAGACTTGATCCTCGATCCACCGTGACGTGGGTTCGACGCACACTCCCAGGGGCAAGGGCCCCTGGGTTTCCTTTTGTCACGCTCGCGATGCGGGGATCGGCGTGAGCCCGAACCACGTGCTGAGGGCCCAGCGTCCGGCGTAGATGCCGGGGGTGAGGGCAACGGCGATGACGAACTTCAGGATGTAGCCGGTGAAGGCTGTCTTGATGACGAACTCGATGGGCGCGGGGGCGCTGCCCTCGCTCGGGAAGAGCACGGGCATGACGGTGAAGAAGAGGAAGGTGATGGCGAAGGAATCGACGAGCTGGGAGATGACGGTGCTGCCGGTGGCTCGGAGCCAGATGAGCTTGCCTCCGGTGAGGCGCTTGAACGTGGTGAAGAGGAAGATGTCGAGCAGCGATCCGATCAGGAAGGCACCGAGCGAAGCGAGGTACATGAGCGTGGCCGAGCCGAAGATGTTCTCGAAGGCTTCCTGGGTGGCGGTGCCGGGGATGCCCGTCTTGATGGGGAAGGCGCGGCCGATATACATGAGGATGAAGGCGAGCGCGCCCATGACAAAGGCGATGTAGGTCATGCGGCGGGCGGCTCGCTTGCCGTAGTACTCGTTGAGCAGGTCGGTGAGCAGGAAGGTGATGGGGAAAGGGAGCATGCCAACGGTGTGCTCGACGGGGATGGCGTAGCCGAAAAGGTGCGCCTCGAAGGCGAAGAGCTTGACCCCGATGACGTTGGCGACGAGGAAGCAGGTGATGAAGACCCCGCTGAGCCAGAGGTAGACCTGCTGCTGCACTGTCAGGGCGTGCGGCTGGGCGGGGTCGTTGATGAGGGCGGCACCGATGGTGTGGTTTGAGCTCGACATGGGCCCTCGATGCTTCGGATGACCGCGATCCGCCGATGCAGGCGCGGCATTTTCGGCGAGCGGCGTGGCGGGGGCAAGCGGGGGCCTGGGGAGGCGCGGTCAGGTCGCGAGGCTTTCCTGGGGCTCGGCTTCCGGGGCGGCCCCTTCGAAGTGGCGCAGCCCGCCCGCGAGGAAGGTGTCGAGCGCGGCGTGCACCGCGGCGGCGCTGGGAGCGGTTCGGACAGCTTCCTTGAGCGGCTTGCACGGCCCGAGGGCCTTGCCCATCCAGGAGATGCGGCGGCGCATGTGGTTCAGGGCGTAGTGCTCGTCGCGGTGCTCGAGCATGAGGTCGAAGTAGCGGCGGATGATGGCGATCTTGTCGGATTCCGCCGGCTCGCGGGCGATGAACTCGCCGAGTTCGAGGCCGCGGCTCGCGGCGGTTTGCGCTTCCCAGCACTGGCGGAAGATCCAGGGGCGGCTGAAGGATCCGCGGCCGATCATGATGCCGGCGCAGCCGGTGAGCCGCAGCATGTCGATGGCTCGCTGCGGGGAGGTGACATCGCCGTTGCCGATGACGGGCGGGCCGCCGCGGTGGTGGTGGCCCAGGGCCGCGCGGACGGCATCGACGACGTGGCGGATGCCGGCGTGCGAGACTTCGCCCGCGAACTTCTGGGCGGCGGTGCGGCCGTGGATGGTGATGGCGGCGATGCCGGCGCGGCAGAGTTCGACGGCGAGGTCGGGGGCGACCATGTCATCGGCGGCCCAGCCCAGACGCATCTTGGCGGTGACGGGGACGCGGCCGTCGGTGGCGCGGTCGACTTCTCGGACCACCTTGGAGGCGATGGCGACGGTGCGGGCGGGGTCGCAGAGCATTTTGGACCCGCCATCTTTCTTGCACACCTTGTCGACCGGGCAGCCCATGTTGATGTCGATGGTGTTTGCGCCGTGGCGGATGGCCCAGAGGGCACCCTCGGCGAGGATGTCGCCATCGTTGCCGTAGAGCTGCATGCAGAGCGGGCGGTCATCTTCGGTGGTCTTGGCGAGGTCCAGAGAGTGGGCGGTGCCGCGGAGCAGTCCCTGGGGCGAGAGCAGGTCGGTGCAGGCGAGGCCGACACCGCCCTGCTCGCGGCAGATGAGCCGCCAGGCGAGGTCGCAGTAGTTGGCGACGGGGGCCAGGAGGAGGTTGGTGCGGAGGGATACCGGCCCGATGGTGAGCGGGCGGGCGAGGCTGGGGTTGGAGTGGTCGGGCGCGATGGGCACGATGAACTGTAGTCCGGGGTTGCATGGGGGCGGAGAGGGCGGGGGGCGGGTCCGCTCCCTGACGGTCGCGGCTCGTTGACGAGGTCGCGGCTCGTTGGGTTGGGATGAAGAGGCCGGTCGCTGCCGCTCTCGGCTCGCTCGCTGCGCCCGCTACCATCCGGGAGTGTTTGCACCAATCCCTGACATTCTTGACGACCTGCGTGCTGGGAAGTTCATCATCCTGGTGGATGATGAAGACCGGGAGAACGAGGGGGACCTTGTGCTCGCGGCGCAGCACGCGACGCCCGAGAAAATCCAGGCGATGCTGCGGCTGGCTGGGGGGTACCTGTGCCTGTCGCTGACGGAAGCGGATTGCGACCGGCTGGCACTGCACGCGCAATCGGCGGACAACACATCGGTGCGGGGGACGCCGTTCACGGTGTCGATCGATGGGCACCCCAGGCACGGGGTGGGGACTGGGGTTTCGGCGCCGGACCGGGCCAAGACGATCGCGATGGCGATCGATCCCGAATCGAGGCCCGAGGACTTTGTCCGGCCCGGGCACATCAACCCGCTGCGGTCGCGCGATGGGGGTGTGCTGGTGCGGATGGGGCAGACGGAGGGATCGGTCGATCTGGCCCGACTCGCGGGGCTGCACCCATCGGCGCTGATCATCGAGATCGTGCGTGAAGACGGGCAGATGGCCCGGCGGCCTGACCTGGAGAAGATGTGCATCCAGCATGGGCTGAAGATGTGCTCGGTGGAGCAGTTGATCCGGCATCGGCTGGAGCGGGACTGCATCGTGCAGCGCATCGAGCCGGTGCGGGGCGAGCCGCTGCGGACGGATGTGGGGACATTCAACCTGATGACGTTCCGGTCGCTGGTCGACCCCTTGCCGCACCTGGTGCTGACGATGGGCGATGTCGGTGCTCTGGATGCGCGGGGGCTGCCGATCCCCGACCAGCGCCCGACCATGGTGCGGATGCACCGGCGGAACCTGCTCGGCGATGTGTTCGGCGACCTGTCATCGAGCCCGGAAGCGCCGACGCACGACCTGCTGCGTGCCTCGATGCGGGCCATCGCTCGTGAAGGTCGCGGGGCGATCGTGTACCTGCGCCCGATGGGTCAGGGCGATGCGCTCGATCAGCGCGTGCAGTTGCTGGGGAGCGGCGCTGAGCGCGCCGGCAGCGCGGTGTCGGTGCCGATGCACCTGCGCGAGTACGGGGTGGGGGGCCAGATCCTGCGCGCGCTCGGGCTGTCCAAGCTCCGGTTGCTGACCAACCATCCGAAGGCACTTCCGGGACTTGACGCCTTCGGACTTGAGATTGTGGAGCATGTGGCACTAGACTTGCGCGTGCAGTGATCGATCGTTCGTCAGGCCGGTGATCAGAGGAGGCACGCTCCGAGCCTCTTCGGCCAACCGGGCCTCGTGCGGGAAGACCTCCGGCACGACGAACGCACGACCGCTCAAGGCCCCGAGATCTTCGGGGCCTTTTCTGTTTTTCGCGGTGTCTCACGGGACGTGGGTCGCGGGCGGAATGACAAACGCCCCCGGATGGTCTTCCGGGGGCGTTGGCGTGATTTCTTGATGGATGCTTGGCGTTGGCCTCAGGGGCAGAAGGCCCCGAAGTTCGCCAGCACGCTGGTGACGTCGCCGAAGTTGACGACACCGTCGCCGTTCGAATCGCCCGGGCAGAACGCGGGCGGGGTCGAGGTGACGCTGATCATGAACGCCGCGAAGCGCGCCGGGCCGGCGATCCCGCTGCTCAGATCCCAGCCCAGGCCCGAGGCGACGTTCGGGTTGGCGCCAAAGTCGAGGCCGAAGCCGTTGGAGATGTAGTACTCGCCCGGGACGGTGGGGGCGGTGGTGGTGAAGGTGAACGTGCCGCTGCCGGCGCCCTCGAGAGTGAAGAAGTCGGTCGGATCTCCGTTGAATCCATTCCAGAGCATGAGGTTCACCGGGCTGGCACCAGCGGAAACCGCCGCGGGGGTCCAGGCGACATACTGCTGGATGTTGCAGCTGGGGCAACTGCCCGGACCCGTGTAGCTGGCGGGGTTCGTGCTGATCGAGATGCGGTAGCTGGCGCTCACCGTGATGCTCGCCCCGGGCGGCACGATGGCGACGTTGCCCGCCTTGACCCCGCCGCTGACGGCGACGACTCGGGCATTCTCGAAGAACACCTGCGCATCGTGCATGTTGATGTGAACAATGTTCTTGGCGTGCTGCGCCTGCGCCGACGCGGCAACCGACAGGACGCAAGCCGCCACAGAGATACGAATAAGGCTCGACATGAACTGATTCCTTGTGTGAAAATGGTCCGAACAAACTCCGCACTCACTGCTCGGCGAGAGTCACCCCACAGTGTCCGGCTAGGAAAATAACCCAGTGCGGCACACCTTGACCATATCACCAGATTGAGTGGATCGAAAGCGCCGAGGCGGGATTCCGCGCGACAATTGACATTCGCACCACCCGCAAGCCCGGTCCGTCGCAAGCCTCGGCGTCCATGTGCCGCCGCCTACCACCGCGGGCGCTTCCCAGCCCGCGCCGGCAGACCGATCCATTACTCTCTCCGCCTCGCATGCCCACGCCACTGATCAGCCTGATCGCCCCCGCGCACAACGAGGAGGAGAACGTCCAGCGCCTGGTTGAGGAAGTGGGCAAGGCGGGCAAGATCCTTGCCCGCGCCCTCGGCGGCCAAGAGCACGACTTCGAGTTTGTCCTCGTCGATGACGGGTCAACCGACTCGACCCGCCCCAAGGCCCAGGCCCTCGCCGCCCAGCGCCCGTGGCTGCGGATCATCGCCATGACCCGCACACCGCCGGGCAAGGGAGGCGGTCAGTCGGCCGCCTTCCACGCCGGGTTCCGCGCCTGCCGCGCCCCGCTCATCGCCGTCCTCGACGCCGACCTGCAGAACGACCCCGCCGACCTGGCCGCCATGCTCGACCTGCTCAACCGCGAGAAGGCCGACATGGTCCAGGGAGACCGCTCGCGCAACCGCCGCGACAACTTCGTCCGGCGCGTCGGCTCCATCGTCGGCCGGCGCTTCCGCGGGTGGATCCTGGGGGACACGATCCGGGATACGGGGTGCTCGCTGCGGCTGCTGAAGAGGGAGATCGCGGTGCAGTTGCCGCTGGAGTTCAAGGGGATGCACCGGTTCATCCCGGTGATGGCTCGGCAGCTCGGCTACAAGGTGGTGGAGATGGCGGTGACGCACCGCCCGCGAGCGGCGGGGGAGACGAAGTACGGGATGGGGATCAC
>JBIPMO010000138.1:0-7884 GCA_044369085.1 Phycisphaerales bacterium | reverse complement strand
TCGGAAGCACATCACCACGTGACCCCCATGACCCACACTCAACCGGGGGCCCAAGGGCTTCCCACAATTGGGTTGCGCTTCGCGCCGACGCTACGAGAAACCTTCATCCCCCCTCTTGAAGCCTCACCCGCCGCAACACCATAAACCATTGCAAATCAAACACTTGAAACCACACTTTCCGCCTGCGACCAGTCGCAAACGGCCCGAAAACCCCACCGATCTGGTGCCCGCGTGGACCCTGCCCTTTCCTGGGCCCTCCACAACTTCCCCCGATGGCCCCCACAGGTTGTGGCCGAAAACAACAGTGCTTCGTGCCTCTTCCCCCAGAACCATCGAAGCGAGGTCCCGTCACCATGAGCGTGCAGACCAACTCCGAGCGTCGCAAGTTCCAGCGAACCCCGGTCGTTCGCGCCTGCAAGGTGCGTGATCGCCGCACAGCGCGATACGTCCCGGCCCAGACCGCCGACCTCTCCGAGGGCGGCGCGCTGCTCCGCATCGAGAGATCCCGCCCCATCGGGCCCGGCGATGAGCTCGACATGTACCTCGGCCCGGAAGGGGTCATCGTGCTCGCGGGCCACGAATCCGTCCGCGCCACCGTCCGTCGCGTGACCCCCATCGACCATCACTACCAGGCCATCGCGCTCGAGTTCGGTGTCGCCGAAGCGAACATCGAGCCCGCTCGCGCTGTCGCTGCCTGAGACTCCGCCGCGCCGGTCCGCCGCGCACCCTTCGCCGCGTCTCGGGCAGCGCCCTCGGCCGCCCTACACTCAGCGCATGAAGCTGTGGCAGCCCGCTCTTCCGGACCGCTACCTCGCGATCGCCCCCGATCAGTTGCACGCGCAGATCGAGGCGCGCCGCCGCGAGCTGGGGTCGAACCTCGTCATCCTCGGCCACCACTACCAGACCGATGAGGTCATCCGCCACGCCGACTTCACGGGCGATTCGCTCAAGCTCAGCCAGCTCGCCGCCCAGCGCGTCCGCGACCAGCAGGCACGCTACGTCGTGTTCTGCGGTGTGCATTTCATGGCCGAATCCGCGGACCTACTCGCCCCGCCGGGCACCGATGTCATCCTCCCCGACCTCTCCGCGGGCTGCTCCATGGCCGACATGGCCGCCTACGAAGACGCCCTCGAAGCCTGGGACCTGCTCCACACGGCCCTGCGAGCCCGGGGATTCAAGGGCCGCATCATCCCGATCACCTACGTCAACTCCACCGCCGCGGTGAAGGCCTTTGTCGGGGCGAGCGGCGGCGCCTGCTGCACCTCTTCAAACGCGGCGAAGGTCTTCGACTGGGCCATGAAGGGCGGCACATCCCCGGCCAAGCCCGGTGAAGACATCCGCATCATCTTCCTGCCGGATCAGCACCTGGGCCGCAACACCGCGGCCGCCTACGGGCTCAAGGTCAAGACCCAGACCGCTCTGTACGACCCGCGCCTCACCCGTCAGGGCCACGCGCTGGGCGGGATCGATGAGGATGGCCTCGACGATGTGAAGGTCTTCCTGTGGGCGGGGCATTGCTCGGTGCACAAGCTCTTCCGCCCCGAGCACTGCGATGAGGCCAAGGCCGCCGACAAGAAGACCACGATCTTGGTCCACCCCGAGTGCGCCAAGGAAGTGGTCGACAAAAGCGACCTGAACGGGTCGACCGAGTTCATCATCAAGACCATCCGCGCCGCCAAGCCCGGCTCGTCATGGGCCGTGGGCACCGAGGTCCACCTCGTCAACCGCCTGGCCCGCGAGGCCGCCGAGCGCGATGTCCGCGTCCGGATTCTTTCGGACTGCCAGTGCCTGTGCACCACGATGTACCGCATCGACGAGCCGCACATCCTCTGGACCCTCGACAACCTCGCCGAGGGCAAGGTGGTCAACAAGGTGAGCGTCCACAAGGATGCCCGCCAGCCGGCTCTGGATGCGCTGGACCGGATGCTGGCTCTGAGCGATGCGAAGGCCGGGGTGGACTGAAGCTCAGGACTTCCGCCGGCGGCTCGCCCAGAGCCGCCGGTTTTTGGTTTTGGCCGCGCCTCGCTGGACCCAAATGTGAAGATCGTGTAAACTCGATTCTTCGGGTGGAATGCCTAACCAAATGTCCGACCGTCACTTCCCGTGTGGATAAGAGGATCCGGCTTTGTGAAGGTTTCGTATAGGGGTCTCGGCCCCACGCCTACCAAGGCCCGGGAGTTGTGACGTTTCCAGGATTTCGAGCGGATTCACCCAACCGAGAAGGGTGATTGGACGAGGAAAACGAAATGCACCAGACCACACCCGAAAACGTTGCCCGCCGTCGGTTCCTGACCGCAAGCTTCCAGGACCGCCGCGGGTTCACCCTCATCGAGTTGCTCGTCGTGGTCGCGATCATCGCGATCCTGATCGGGATCCTGCTCCCGGCCCTCGGGAAGGCCCGCGCATCGGCTTTCCAGAGCCGTGGTGCCGCGATCCAGAAGCAGCTCATGACCGGCATCTTCGCCTACGCGTCCGAGAATCAGGGCTACATCCCCGGCGCGAACACCTCGGGCATCCGCGTCAAGAACCTCAACGGCACGGAAGATGTCTTCAACACCAAATCCGACCTCCCCGTGCAGGTCTGGGACTGGATCACCCCCGCTCTCGCGGGCAACGACATGCCCGCCGACCGTCGCGACCGCTACTTCTACCTCCTCCGCGAGTACAGCGACCCGGCCAACCGCGAGATCATCATCCCCTCGAACATCAAGAACAGCACCGAACTTCAGGATCGCCTCACCGAAAAGGGCGGCAACATCCCGGCACCCTCGTTCATCATGCCCAGCGCCTTCGTCTACGCGGGCACCCAAGTCGGTTCGGGGGCCAACATCACCCAGTACGGGCACGCCGATTCCAACGACAACGATCACGTCCAGATCCCGCCGGGCTACATCCCGAAGATCGAGCAGGTCGGCGCCCAGGCCCGCAAGATCGGCATCGCCGATGGCTTCCGAACGCTGACCGCCGATGGCAACGAACTCGACGGCCGCGTGTGGATCGATCCCGCGACTTCAAACGATGAGACAGCGCCCTACGCCTTCGGCTCATTCGTCGATTCCGGCGCTGTGAAGGACAACTCTCAGGCCTACGGGCGCAAGGGCGGCGGCAACGCCTCCGATGGCGAGCAGATCGTCCGGAGCTACCGCCACGGCGACCGCCTCAACGCCACCTTCTGGGATGGCCATGGCCAGACCGTCGATCAGAAGGCCTCTCGCAATCCCTCGTTCTGGTACCCCACAGGCTCGATCCTCGGCACCAACAACATCCACCCCGATAGCGCTGCCCTCGCCGCACCCAGCGGCGATGCCGGGTCATCCTGGGATCGCAAGATCAACTGACCCGAGCGCGATCAACATCACGAAGAACCCCAGCGACCCCGGCCTGTCCGGGGTCGCTTTGCATTGATACTTCCCAAGGCTTCCCATCTTCCCCACATTCGCTGAACAAGATGCGGCCAAAGACGGGTTAGGCCTGCAATCATTCGGAGATACCCCACGATTCGCGCCGAGAACGAAGCCGAAATGTGAATCTTGCGCTACCTCCGTCCTGTTCGGGATTGCCCGGGCCAAGGGGAGTGATATCCTCTCTTCTTCCACGATGCGCACGGGTGTCCGTCCGCATCTGGCCACGAACACGACCTCGGAGAGAGAGCGATGACGAACCCAACCCGTTCGACCGTTATGACTGCCGCCCTGCTGTGCCTGGTTGCCGGCGCCGCCTTCGCCGCCGACAACGATCAGACCGGCCAGGCTGGTCAGTACCAGGCCAACATCAACGCCACCCGCGTGAAGGGCACCGGCGCTGACTTTGCCCCCTCCACCGTCTGGGTCCCCTTCATCCTCCGCAACGACGCAACCACCGGCGCCGCTTCGGTGAACTCGCAGCTCAACGGCGCGATCGCCGAACGCATCGGCGGCGTGGGCTACGGCGCCGTCACCACCTTCGGCGCCACCGGCGCGGGCACCCCCGGCACGAACGCCCCGCGCATCGTTGCGATGCTCGGCACCGTCGACGGCGACCCCCGCCTCTCCTCCCTCACCTCCAACAACACCATCGTCGACGAAGGCTCGCGCAACCTCTCCAACTCCCTCGGCTCGCTCCTGCCCGACGGCACGATCACCTTCTCCGAGCGCTTCGGCACCGGCACCGGCTTCGCTCAGAACAACCTCGCCGGCTTCAACGCCGCCCACACCCTGGGCGTCGCCGCCGCCATCGGCGCTCCCAACAAGATCGTCGCCTCCACCTCCGTGAACTACGGCAACGCCGGCGAAACCGCCATCAACACCCCCACCGCGACGGTCCTCGGCTCGGCGTTCATCGGCGTGACCGCCAGCGTCCGCGACCCCAACCGCCCCGCTCTCAACGACGAGAACCTGCTCACGGCCAACACGACCTTCAACGGCAACCCCACCCTCACCGCCGCCCAGCGCGCCGCCGCGACCAACGGCGTGGTGATCTTCGACGGCCTCAACAACGATCCCACCTCTGTGCTCGGCCCCACCGTCGTTGCCAACTGCAACGTCGCCCCCGGCATCGCCAACCTCTACACCCCCGGCGTTGGCACTCTGGCCTACTGGCTCCAGGCCGGCGTTCCGATGCCCACCAACCCCGCCGGCGAGTGCTTCGCTGACGCACGTCAGACCAAGCCCGCCCTCGCCGTCGTCCGCACCCCGTCGGGCGCTGACGTTCCCTACCAGATCCACGGCGTTGGCTTCTCTGGCGGCACCCCCTTCAGCGGCGGCTCGGCTCGCCCCCTCTACCTCGTCGTTGACTCGGTCTACGCCCCCGGCTCGACCACCGTCGGCCGCACCGGCTACACCGGCTCCATCGCTGCCCCCAACCTCGCCAACAACAGCATCATCATCGAGGCTGACGCCGCTGGCGCCATCCACGGGCGCCCACTCGACGCCACCTTTCCCACGGATCCCGGCTTCGCCGACCACTTCAGCTCCGACCCCAACCTTTCGTTCGTCGATGCTCAGGCCACCGGCGGCGGCGGCGGTCAGTCCACCCTCTCGCAGTTTGATATGAACTCGCGCGGCCAGGTCGCCGCCCTCTGGGCCAACGAAGGCATCTTCCCCCGCCAGTACGAAGTTCGCGTCTACGACCCGATCTTCAACGCCGCGGGCAACCGGATCGAGGGCTACACCCTCGGCCGCACGATCACCTTCACCGGCGACGCCACCACCGGCATCGTCGATCGCCTCACCACCACCGCCGAGACTGCCCCCGGCACCTTCCAGGACGTCGGCCTCGTCCCGATCTCGGGCGTGTCGATCGCTGACAACGGCCGCGTCGCCTTCTACGCCGCCACCGAGCGCTTCGAAGAACTCGGCGACTTCGACGCCAACCCCTTCACCCCCGACACCACCTTCCTCAACAACACCACCAACACCGTCTTCGTTTACGATCAGGCAACCGACACCCTCCACACCGTCCTCAAGGGCGGCCAGAACGGCGACGTCCTCGCCGACGCCTTCCCCGCCAGCGGCAACCCGCTCAACGAGTCGCTCGCCCTGGGCTTCTTCCCCGTGGACGCCGCCTCCGACACCATGGGCCGCAACTCGCTCTCGAACGACGGCACCCTGCTCGCCATCAACTTCCGCTCCGGTGGCAACGAGACCCTCAACGGCGTCAACGTTGAACTCGAATTCCGTCCCGGCTCTCTCCTCCCTGACACCTTCCGCGATCGCGGCGGCGTCCTGACCCGCGGCTCGGGCGCCACCCTCAACGAGCGCGCCGTCCGTGGCACCGTCATCATCGGCCTGGGCAACCTCGTCACCGCCCCCGTCTGCTGCCCCGGCGATGCCGATGGCAGCACCACCGTCACCTTCGGCGACATCACCTCCGTTCTCGCCAACTTCGGCGCCACCTACTCCAGCGGCCAGGGTGCGGGCGATGCCAACTGTGACCTCACCGTCACCTTCGCCGACATCACCTCGGTCCTCGCCAACTTCGGCTCTTCCTGCAACTGAGCAGGCCTGAAGCACTGAACCTTTCCCAGCTTCTCTTGGCGGCCCGGACAACCCCGGGCCGCCTTTCTTTTTGTCCCGGCTTCTCGCGGGCACCCTCGACTCCCCCACGCCAATCTCCTACCCTTCCGGCTCGCGCCAGGGGGACCTTCGAGGAGATCGAGATGAACCGCCCACTCTTCGCCGCGATGTCGATCATTGCGCTCACCGCCGCCGCCAACGCACAGGCCACAGTCCCGCTGCGGGTGGTCACCTACAACGTCAAGGAAGGCCTCGGCGGGGTCGGCTCGGCCCAGTACATCCAGGCCGGCAAGATGGTCACCAACCTCGACATCGACGGAGGCGGGCCCTTGCGCGGGCTCAACCCCGACATCGTGCTCCTCCAGGAGATGGACCAGTCCAACTCCCTCGAGATCGCCAACTTCCGCAACGCCTACCTCCCGGGCTACGACCTCCGCTCGGCCGGCGGCGACGGGTTCAACTACAACGCCACCCTCGTCCGCCCGGGGATCACCATCGTCAGCCATTCGGGCATCAACGTCGGCGGGCCCCGCCAGGTCGGAAAGACCCGGATCCGCATCGCCGGCGCCCAGCGCGATGTCATCATCTACAACGCGCACTTCAAGTGCTGCACCGATGCCTCGTCGATCACGCAGCGGACCAACAACGCCACCCAGTCGGGCAACAACGTCTCGTTCGAGCTCGGCACCGGCACCTCGTACGTGGTCTTCGCGGGCGACCTGAACTCCGCCAACAACTCCGACAACACCATCACGAACCTCTTTGCCTCGGGCGTCCGCAACCTGCCCATCGAGTCCATCGCCGGCGCAGCGAACCCCGGTGTCACCAACATCGTCACTTTCCCCAGCAGCGGCTCGCGCCTCGACTACATCTGCCTCGACAACAACCTCGCCGCGCCCTTCGATACCGACAGCAACGGCACCTTCACCCAGGCCGAGCTCAACTCGATGGGCTTTGTCTACTACTCACAGGACGATGCGGGCCTGCGCTCCAGCGGCGACACCACCGTCACCAACAACGTCTCGGACCATCGCCCGATCGTGTTTGACCTTCGCATCCCGCGCGATCCGCAACTCCCCGTCTACGCCCTCACCGATGTGAACCAGAGCGGATCGACCACCATCGAAGACCTCTACGTCTGGGAACTCGCCTACGCGCAGACCGTCCCTCCCACACCTTCGCCCGCCCCCGACACCACCGGCGACCGCCACGTCGACCCCAACGATCGCGCTGCGATCATGACCCCGCTGCGGAACGCCGAGGTCGCCGACATCACCACTCCCTGATCCGTTCCCCCCGATCTGATTCCCCCGGATCGGCTCTTCGCGGGCTCTAACTGCTTGATGAACCCCTGATCCGTGCCAGCACCGCCCGCGAACGGCCATTTTCGGTCGTTTCGGGGCGATGATGGGGCTTACTGACGCCTGATCGAGGACATTGCTCGCGATCTGTCAGGGTGCCTTTACCATCGCATATGGCGGCGAGTCCGAGAAATTCGCCCGCAATCGCCAATTGGGCTGACAACAGGCAAACACGAGCGTAATCTGGATCGACTCGGCGGTCTGGTTGATCCTAAATCCCTGCAATTGTGCGGCCTATGGGCGTGTTTGACTTGTGTCGTGCGGAACCCGTGGTATGCTCTGTCCAGAGATTTGGCTCCCGGGGCAAGGCGAAGCGGATCGCCGCGCCCGGTAGTTGAGGAAGAGATGGAGAAACACGTCATGAAGAAGATGCTGTCTTTTGTCGGCGTTCTGGCCCTCGCTGCAGGCGCTCAGGCCGCCCCGTTCAACGCCCTCTCCTACGAGACGGGCGGTGGTCTCGCTGGCATCCAGGGTGCCGGCTTCACCACGTCGGCTGGTGGTTTCTACAACCCCACCGGCAACCCCACCAA
>JBIPMO010000137.1:0-7896 GCA_044369085.1 Phycisphaerales bacterium | reverse complement strand
GGTGGACGGTGAAGCCGCAATCCAAGCTCGTGAACCCGCCGTGGGTGAACCCGCGGACGGGCGAGCGTTTCGGTGCCGACGACCCCAAGAACCCGATCGGGGAGTTCTGGATCGGGATCCAGGGGGCCGACAAGAACACCGAGGTGCTGTCGGGCTACGGGATCCACGGGACGATCGATCCGGAATCGATCGGCAGCGATGCCTCGATGGGGTGCGTGCGGATGCTGGGCGATGACATCGCGTTGGTGTACGAGCTGCTGGTCGATGGTGGGAGCCAGATCGAGATCCTGCCCTGAGGGGCGGGGAAGAAGTCGAATGACGACTCACAAGCCCACGGATGCGGATCCGCGGGCTTGTTTGTTTGTAGAGCGCAAGGGACGAGGCGCTCGTCTATAATGAACGCGCACGCGCGCGAGGTTTTCGGGGGCCTGCGAGCGGGCGTATCGTCGGTGCCGGTTATCCTTACGGATTCCAAACCTTGTCGCGTCCCGTCACACGTTCCACCGCGATCCCCATGGCCAAACCTGTCGAAGTCGATCCGGCGGCCGCCGGTTCCCAATCCACGGTCAACCCCAGCGCTGCGGGCCAAACGCCCGCGAAGCCCGGCGAGATGACGACGCAGGCGAAGGCCGGTCAGGACTACGGCGCGGACCAGATCAAGATCCTGGAAGGGCTGGAAGCGGTTCGGAAGCGGCCCGGGATGTACATCGGCGACACGGGGCTCGGCGGGCTGCACCACCTGGTGTACGAGGCGGTGGACAACTGCATCGACGAATGCATGGCGGGCCGGGCGACGACGGTGGCGGTGCAGATCCACGCCGATGGCGCGGTGTCGGTGATCGATGACGGGTCGGGGATCCCGGTCGAGCTCAAGAAGCACGACAACCCGATGTACGACGGGAAGCCAGCGGTCGAGATCGTGATGACGGTGCTGCACGCGGGTGGCAAGTTCGGCGAGGAGAACTCAGCGTACAAGGTGTCGGGCGGGCTGCACGGGGTGGGCATCTCGGTGGTGAACGCGCTGTCTGAGTACCTGGATGTCGAGGTGAAGCGCGGGGGCAGCGTTCACAAGATCGTGTTCGAGCGCGGGAAGACGGCGCAGCCGCTGCACGTGGTCGGGGCCGCGCCGATCGGGCGCGGGGGCAAGCCGCAGACGGGGACGAAGGTCACGTTCAAGCCCGACTCGCAGATTTTCTCGGAGACGGATTTTTCGTACTCGGTGCTGTCGACTCGTCTGCGTGAGCTCGCGTACCTGAACCCCGGGGTGACGATCCGGATCACCGATGAGCGGGTGGGCCCGGACGGTTCGATCAAGGATGAGACGTACCGGTTCGAGCGCGGGCTGCACGAGTACGTGGCGCACCTGAACCACGCGAAGCAGACGCTGCACGACATCGTGTTCCTGAAGGGGGAGAACCCGGCGCAGAGCCTCGCGTGCGAGGTGGCGTTTCAGTACAACGATTCGTACAACGAGCTGCTGCTGTGCTTTGCCAACAACATCCGGACGGTGGATGGCGGGACGCACCTGTCGGGGTTCAAGACCGCTCTGACGCGCGTGCTGAACAACTACGCCAAGAACAACGGGATCCTCAAGGACAAGGACCCGGTGCCGAGCGGCGAGGACCTGCGCGAGGGGCTGGCGGCGGTGGTGAGCGTGAAGCTGCCCGAGCCTCAGTTCGAGGGGCAGACCAAGGGCAAGCTGCGGAACACGGATGTTGAAGGGTTCGTGTCGTCGATCGTGGGCGAGCGGCTGCAGAACTGGCTGGAGGAGCACCCCAGCGAGGGGAAGAAGATCTGCCTGAAGGGCGTGGTGGCGGCGCAGGCTCGCGAGGCGGCGAGGAAGGCTCGTGACCTGACGCGGCGCAAGAGCGCGCTGGAGTCGGGGTCGATGCCGCACAAGCTGCGCGACTGCACGACCAAGGATGTGGACCGGTCGGAGATGTTCATCGTCGAAGGTGATTCGGCGGGCGGATCGGCGACGCAGGGTAGGGATGTCGAGACGCAGGCGATCCTTCCGCTGCGCGGCAAGCTGCTGAACGTGGAGAAGGCGCGGCTCGACAAGATCCTGGGGTTCGAGGAGATCCGGACGCTGATCTCGGCGCTCAAGTGCGGGATCAGCGACGAGTTCGATGTTTCCAAGCTGCGGTACGGGCGTGTGATCATCATGACCGACGCCGATGTGGACGGGTCGCACATCCGGACGCTGCTGCTGACGTTCTTCTTCCGGCAGATGCCCGAGCTGATCCGGCGCGGGAAGGTGTACATCGCGCAGCCGCCCTTGTACCTGCTGATCCGCGGGAAGAAGCAGCAGTACGTGCTGAACGATGGCAAGCTGAACGACACGCTCGCCGAGCTCGCGCTCGACGGGACCAGGCTGCTGGTGCGGGATGTCTCGGCGTTCACGGCCGAGGGCACGACGCGGGGCGAGCCGCCGGTGGTACGGTCCCTCGAAGGCGATGAGCTGCGGAAGCTGGTGCGGGTGCTGCGTCGGCTGGATGAGCTCGCGAACATCGTCGAGCGGCGCGGGGTGCGGTTCCTTGACCTGCTCGCTTCGCGGGATGATGACCCCAGGCCCGGTCACGGCGGGTCGGCGGGCGGATCGCTGCCGACGCACCGCGTGATGTGGCAGGGAGCGGCCGAGTACGCGTGGGGTGATGAGCACGTTCACGCGATCCTGCAGAAGCACAACCTGAGGCTGCCCGATCTGGCGGCGGCGGGCGATGAGAACGGCGAGGCGGCCGTGGCCGACCCGCGCGGCCTGGCGACGGTGCGCGAGCTGCACGAGAACCGCGAGCTCGCGAGTATCTTCAATCAGCTCGAGGAACTCGGGATCGATGTCGACGACTACGGGCTGACGTTCGAGGAATCGGTGACGGGCGAGCGGCTGCCGACCAAGTACGCGTGGCTGACACCGCACCGGGCGCAGGCCAAGAAAGCGGCGGAGGAGAGCGCGGAGGAGGATGGCGAGGGCGAGGGCGAGGGCGGCGAAACCGCATCGCAGGCCGCGGCCGCGGCCGCCGCTCCGAGCGGCGGGATCGTGCCCGCACCGAACATCCCGGCGATCCTCAGGACGCTGCTGGATGTGGGCCGGCGCGGGATGGAGATCAAACGGTTCAAGGGTCTGGGCGAGATGGACCCGGCGCAGCTGTGGGAGACCACGATGGACGCGAGCAAGCGGACGCTGCTGCGCGTGACGTGGGACGATGCTTCGGCGGCGGATGAGCTGTTCACGATCCTGATGGGCGAGGATGTGGAGCAGCGGCGGACCTACATCGAGGATCACGCGCTCGAGGTGAAGAGCCTGGATGTGTGAGCTCGCGGCGGCTTGGCCGGCGGGCGCGATCAGGTCTTGGGCAGCGGTGGCGGGATGCTCGCGAGCATGGCGGCGGATTCGGGGAGCTTGCCCGCGGGCTGCCAGTCGGCGAGGCCTGACTTCCAGATGAGGGTTTCAGCGGCGACGGCTCGGCTATCGACGAGCTTTTTGAGGCCGTCGGTGGTGAAGGGCCCGGTGCGTTCGCCGTTCTGGACGACGTACCACTGGGCGGCGGCCGCGCCAGGGACGGGGGGCGGCCCGCCGGCGCCTGACTGCGCCCCGGCCATGGCCTGCCCCATCTGCTGGGCGACGACGAAGCCCATTCCCATGCTCGCAGCGCCGCCCGGATTCTCGGCGGCCTTGGTCATGGCCTCGGCGGCCTGGAACTGCGTGTAGGCGCTGAGGTTGCCGATGACGCCCATGCTGGTGCGCTTGTCGAGGGCCTCTTCGACGGCGGGCGGGAGCGAGATGTTCTCGACGAGGAGGGTGACGAGTTCGAGGCCCTTGCTGTCGAACTCCGGGGCGATGCGCTGCTGGAGGAACTTGCCGAGCTCGTCGTAGTTGGCGGCGAGGTCGAGGGCGGGGATCTTGCTCTCGGCGACGATGTCGGCGAAGCGTGAGACGATGATGTTGCGGAGTTGGCCGGTGATCTCGTCGGCGGTGAAGGTTCCGTCGGTTCCGACGATCTCCTTGATGAAGAGGCCCGGATCCTTGACCTTGGCGGCGTAGGTCCCGAAGGATCGCAGGCGGATGGGCCCGAACTCCGCATCGCGGAGCATGATGGGGTTCATCGTTCCCCATTTGAGATCGGTGAACTGTCTGGTGCTGACGAAGTAGACCTCGGCCTTGAAGGGGCTCTCGAACCCGTACTTCCAGCCTTGGATGGTGGAGAGGATGGGGATGTTCTTGGTTTCGAGGGTGTAGATGCCCGGGGCGAAGACATCGGCGAGCTTGCCGCGGTCGATGAAGACGGCGGCCTGCCCCTCCCGGACGATGAGCTTGGCGCCGTACTTGATCTCGTTGTTGGGGCGCTGGTCGAAGCGGTGGACCATCGTGTCGCTGGTGGGGTCCAGCCACTCGATGATGTCGATCAGTTCCGCTTTCAAACGGTCCCACAGGCTCATGGGGCGCTCCTCTGGTTGAAGGGCTTGGCAGGGCGCTACAGGGTACCCGGTGGCGGGCGCGGGGGCGAGGGGAGAGGGTGTGGAGGTGGGGCTGGGGGGTGGTTTGACGTGCGCGATGAGATCTCAAGCGTGAAGTTTCGGATTTCGGATCTGGGATTTCAGATTTGAGATCTGAGATCTGAAATTTGAGATCTGAAGTTTCAGATTTGAGATTTGAGATTTGAGATTTCAGATCGGAGACTGGAGATTGGAGATTGGAGATTGGAAGCCTGAGAACTGAGGCTTCAGCCATTGGAGCATCGAGACGTCGGGCCATGGAGCGAGGCGTTGGCTCTGGTAAAAAGCATCGCGTCATGCGCTCGATGCGATGACGCGATGCGGGGTGGTTGGGCGGCCGTTGGCTGGGTCTGGGTTGTTGCTTGGGATCGACCCGGGGTCAGGGGCAGGCAGCGCCGAAGCTGGCGAGGACGGCGGTGACGTCAACGAAGTTGACCGCGCCATCGTTGTTCGCATCGCCCTGCGGGCCGGCGGTGCCCCAGCCCGCGAGGACGGCGGTGATGTCGACGAAGTTGACGCTGCGGTCGCGGTTGGCATCGCCCTGGCAGAAGTTCGGGGCGACGGTGGCGAAGGTGGCGATTGTCGGGGAAGAAGTCGCGGTGCCCGAGATGTTGGAAGCGATGACCTGCCAGTAGTAGCGGGTCTGGTTCTGGAGCTGGCCCGCGGGGATCTGGAAGGAGGTCGAGGCGATTCCCGACTGGTTGATGATGGGGCTGGCGAGGTTGAGGTCGTTATCGATGATGAGCCGGTAGGAGGAGGCGGCGACGGAGGGCTGCCAGGTGAGGGTCGGGGTGAGCGTGGTGATGTTGGCGCCATCGGCGGGGAAGGCGAGGGCGAAGGCGGCGGGCGGGGCTCCGGCGGTGGTGAAGGTCTGGCTTCCGCCCGTGGAGGGGGTGCTGCCGATGGTGTTCACGGCGGTCATCCGCCAGTGGTAGTTGGTGAGGGGGAGGAGCGGGGTGCCGAACCAGGTGTACTGGGTTCCCTGGACGTTGGTGAGGTTGATGGCGGGCGAGCCGAAGGCGGGGTCATCATCGACCTGGATGGTGAAGGTGTCGGAGTCGACCGCGTCCTGCCAGGCGAAGGTCGGGCTGAGCGAGACGCTGCCCGCTGCGCTTGCGGGCGTGACGAGTGAGAACGCGCCCGGGACGTTGGCCGGGGTTGTGAATGTGCCCGCGGAGGGGTTGCCGATGGTCTGGCCGAGGGGGTTGATGGCCGTGACGCGCCAGTTGTAGAGGGTGCCCGGCGCGAGGGTGCGAGCAGGGACCTGGAACTGCGTGCCGCTGAAAGGATCCTGGAGGATCTCGGGGGAGGCGAAGTTGGCGTTGTTGTCGACTTCAAGGCGGTAGTAGTCGGCCTGGTCGGCGGCGGCCCAGCGGATGAGCGGGGATCGGTTGGCGGTGGTGGAGCCGATCGCGGGCTCGATGAGGGCGAAGGCGCTGGGGGGGGCGGTGAAGATGTTGCGCCACGCGGCGATTGTTGAGGCGTTGTCGTTGAGGGCGAGGGCGTTGAAGGCGGGGTTGGTGGGGTGATTGACGGGGTTGCCCAAGGCCAGGCCGCCGAAGCTGATGTTGGGGTTGGAGAAGTAGTTGACGCGGGTGCCTGGGGCGTAGGCCATGACGGTGCGGTACTGGTTGTTGGGGGTGCGGTAACCGTAGGCGTAGGGCCTGGAGGACGCGCCCGCGTTATCGCGGTCGTGGGAGAGGCCCATGTTGTGGCCGAGTTCGTGGTGGAAGGTGAGGTTGCTGATGCAGGTTCGTGAGGTGACGCTGACAGCGCTGGAAGCGAAGGAGTTGCTGACGTTGGTCATGAGGTAGCCGATGCCGCAGGCGCCGCCCGAGGCGTTGACGACGATGAGGGAGATGAGGTCAGCGCCGAGCTGGTTGCGGAGGGGGTGGAGCTCATCCATGTTGCCATCGCTGACGCTCTGGAGGCGGCTGAGGTCGAGGCTCATGTCCGAGGCGCTCTCGACGTAGCTCGTCTCGACGAACGCGGCAGCTCGGATCCGGAGGTCGACATCGCTGTTGAGGTAGGCGGTGTTGGAATCAGCGACCATGGCGGTGAGGATGGAGACCATGGAGTTGGTTCCGCCGACGGCGGTGCGGGCGGCGGGGGTGTAGGCGATGAGGACATCGGCGAAGATGAAGGTCCCGCCGCGTTCGGTGCCGGCTGTTCCGGGGGTGGACGGGGGAGGAGCGACGACGCCGCGGCGACCGCCCGCATCGGGGGCGGGCATGTCGAACTGGGCGGGGCCCGCGCCGGGATTGGCTGGGGCATCGATGACATCGTGCTCGCGGCGGTTGCCGCAGCCGGGCATGGCGGGCTCGTTGATCTGGCGGATGACGCAGATGCCGTCGGGCCCGGCGGGGGCGATCTCGTAGAGGCCGAAGTTGGTGGAGTGGACCTTGCCCGAGACGTAGCCGCCTTCGGTCATGACGAACAGGGCGTAGCCGCCGATCTCTTCGGGGAGCTGTCCGAACCAGGTCGGCGTGTTGCCGACACCCAGGTCTCGGACCTCGCGGAAGGCCTCGATGGTGCGATCCTCGAAGAGGTTGAGGGTGATGCGATCGGTGGCGATGGCGCCCCGTTCGCCGGCGTCTCCGAAGAGGGCGGCGGTGTTGATAGTGACGAAGCGCGTGGCGGTGGCGTAGGGCTGGGTGTCGGCGGCTTCGCGGCGTTCACCGGGGACGGCCTCGAAAGCTCGGATGCCGACGGGGGGCTCGGCACCCGCATGAACGGCGAGTGCGAGGGGGCCGGTGAGAGCGGCCGCGAGGATGAACCAGTTCTTCATTTGACTCTCCAGCGGAAGTGTGGCGCTCGGAACGGGCATCCGTTCGGCGGGTGTATTCAAGGTACTGCCGGAACGGGTGCGGGCAAATGGCTACCAGCGGATCCGACCCGACTACCTTCGGTGATGAAGAGATTGTCGATGCCGAGGTTGGTGGCTTTCAGCCTCGGGTCCGGGAGGCAGGGCTTTGTTCGGGGCATATTCAGCAGATCACGCCCCAGAACAAAAGGACGGTGAGGACATCGCGGCTATCGACGGTGCCGTTGCCATCTGCATCGCCGAGCGGGCCCTGGCCCCCCCACTGACTGAGGACGAGTGTGAGATCACCGAAATCAACGCGGCCATCGTGAGTGACATCGCCCGAGCATCCGGCGGCATCGATGGTGAAGGTTGCGGGGGCGAGGTCGGACAGGCGGGTGCCGAACGAGTTGGAGGCGGTGACGCGCCAGTAGTAGGCACGCCACTTGTCGAGGGCATCGGGGGGAACGGGCAGGGCGCTGGCGCTGACGGTGGCATCGATGATGGGGGTTGCGAAGTCGGGGGCATCGTCGAGTTGGACGCGGTAGGAAGCAGCGCGGACCGCGGGGTTCCAGGAGAGCACCAGGCCATCGATGGAG
>JBIPMO010000136.1:0-7897 GCA_044369085.1 Phycisphaerales bacterium | reverse complement strand
GGTTGGGGTTTGGGGTTTCGGGTTACGGGGTTGGGGTGGGGCGATCGTGTGCTGTCGATCGCTGTGCTTGGGCGTTGGTGTTTTGGTTGCTGGCGCGGGAGACGCTGCGGGTGGATGTGTTTCGGGGGCGGTGAAGGTGAACATCGAGACGAGAAGCACCGATTCCCCCTCCCGGGGTGAATCGGTGGCACGGGGTGGGGTGCGGGACATCGATGTGGGGATAGGAAGCGGTGGGACACGGCTAGGTTCTGTCTGATGGATCGGTTTTCGGTGGCTCGGCACTCCGTGCCGAGTCCGAATCACCGTGAATTCTGAGCCGGCACGGAGTGCCGGCCCACCAAAGAGCATCCATCAGACAGAACCTCGTCGCGTCGTGATAGGCGCACTCGTGCAGAACGGGGGGTACTGCTCGCCCGACAAGTTCGCTTGAAGTTGCTGATACCGGTCAGCGACCGCTCTCGATACCATACAAGGTTATTTAGTTTGATCCCAGCTGGAGTCTCGGTCGATGAACACCGCTTCTGTCGTTCGTGCGTGGGTCTATGTGCTCGCGGCCCATGTCTTCTGTGCCTCGGCTCTTTGCGCCCCGATCACGGTCGAGGCAACGGTGCATGTTGGCGGGACCCCGAAGCAAGGAGTTGGGGTCATTGCGCGCACGAGCGAGGGCGATGCAGTCGCAGCAATCACCGATGCGGAGGGCGAGGCAACGATCGCCTTCACGCCTCCCCCAGCAGACCGCGTGGTGACGGTCGTGCTTTCGTATGGCAACCATGCGATCTTCACCAACGAGCAACGAGCCGTAATGAACTGGAGTCCTGCGACATGGCTGGAAGGCAACTGCGTGATGTTCCAGCAACACATTCTGCTTGTCCCCGGCACGGCTCAGTTCTCAGTTGCCTTTGATGCTGTGCCCTGTGCCCGCATCCGCGGGCGGGTTGTGACAGTCGATGGGATCGCGCAGGAAGCCCTCGCGGTTGTGGCAGGCTGCAGCAAGGCGATCAACTCCGTTGGATTGGAGTTTGTCGCTGTAGCTCCAACTGGTTCGGCCGCTCGCCTGTTCGTGGCTACGAACGATGCTGTTCATGTCGTGCCGCTCACGCCGCAGCAGACGACGGGAGATGTTGTGCTTCCAGACATCGTGCAGATCCCGGATGTTGCGACAGGATCCTGCCGCGTGGCCGTGACACCTGCCGGCTGGACAGCATTCTTCGATCAGTCAGGCGGGGATGTTTCAGCGGACACCACTCTCATTCGTACCGATGGTGCTCGCGTCGCAGATGGAGAAGTACTTTCGCAGATACTGCCCAGCGGCGAACGCGCCCCTGTCGCATTGATCGACAGAGTGCCGCCCGGAGAGTACTTTCTCATCGCCGGGTCTTCGTATACCCCAGATGCACTTGCGCTCCTCGACGCCATCTCCCGCGGCGACGACCTCTCCCAGAGCGGCATCCCCCGCGTTACGATCGTGGCAAACCAGACCATCGAGGCCACCCTCGACATGCCCGCTGTCCACAAGATCCTCTTCAACATGCGAAGACCTTGACCCACCGGCGGGTGGCGTGGCCAAGACTTCTGAGGCTTGGCGATGCGGGCGAGCTTTGGCCTTCATCGGCGCTGGGGAGAACTTGCATGGCCAAGCGAGGCGCTTGGTCTTGGAGCACCGACCCATCGTCGGCCCAGAGTCGCACGCGGTGCGGGGGTCTGATCAGGGGCGGGGGCGGTCCGCCCGCTGGGCGGTGGGGAGAGGGGGCTTTCCAGGGGCTTGCTCGCGTTGCTCGCTGCGCCCCTGGCAACGGGTGGCCGCCCTCCGGGCTGGGGCGGGGGGCCGTTTCAGGGTGGCGCGGGGCAGGGGTCACCCTGCAACCTGCTTGACACGCGATTCAGTTGCGACGGCGGCGCAAGGTGAGGACTGCTCCGGCGATCAGGGCGGGGGCCACAGCGCCGGGGGCGGGGACGGTGAAGGCGAAGTTGATCAAGCCGGTGTTCGGGTTGATGCTGCCGACCTGGGTGCCTCCCGAGCTTGAGGTGAGGGCATCTGCCTCGATGCGGTAGCGACCGGCGGAGAGGTTGGTGATGAAGGTGAAGGGGCCCGAGGTGGCGGCGACGTTTTCTGGGTTGAAGACCCGCTCGAAGATCGGGGCGGGCGTGCCGATGCGCGTGAGGCGGATTGTCTGCTGAGAGGCGCTGGGGATCAGGGGGCTGGAGAGGGCGGTGTTGAGCCCGATGAGCGACACCTGGGAGTTGATGGACAGGTCGAAGGTGACATCGAAGGTGAAGCGAGCGAAGCCGCCGGTGACCTGCCCGCCGCCCGTGAAGAACGCGCCGCTGGTGTCGTTGCGGGCGTTCAGGCGGATCTGCGACGAGCCGAGGGTCGAGTTCTGGGAAGAAACACCGGTGACGAACCAGCCCGTGGATGGGAAGAGTTCGACGGTGCGGCTGAGGGTCTGATTGAAAGGCGCGAAGTCGGGAGCGGAAACCGTCGACGCCTGGGCGATGACGGTGCGGCTCTGCGACACGTAGGTCAGCTGTGCGCTCGCCGCGACAGGGAAGCACGCGAGGGCGAGCGTCAGGACGGTGGCGCCGGAAGTGGACGTGTTCATTGTTTGATCCTCCTACGCGCAGACTATCACTTCTCGCGAGCGGAGCAATCGCTAACTCATGCGTATGGTGCGAGTTTCACAATGTCATCTGCCACCCGATTCCACGAACACACGGTCCAACTGGGGACAGTTGGACCGTGGCACCCGCATAGGCTTGGTTTGTGTCAGACCGCGACGGCGGCGGTGAGGGGTTCGCGGGCCTGGGGTTGTTCCACGGCGATGTAGTGGCGTGGAAGCCTCGGGCTGATTCGGCAGAGGAGTTCGTGGGCGATGGTGCCGCCGCGCTGGGCCACTGTTGGCAGGTGGTTGGGGGCGGTGCGGTCGTTGCCGATGACTTCGACGGCGGCGCCGAGGGTGATCTCGGATTCGGGGATGTCGGTGAGGTCGACGGTGATCTGGTCCATGCTGACGCGGCCGACCACCGGGACAAACGCGCGGATACCGCTGGTGAGGGTGATGCCGACCATGGCGGTGTTGCCGCAGGCTCTGGGGTAGCCATCGGCGTAGCCGACGGGGACGAGGCCGATGCGTGAGGGGCGCTGGGCTCGCCAGGTGCTCTGGTAGCCGACGGGGGTGCCCGGGTCGATCTTTTTGATCTGGACGATCTGGCTGATCCAGCGGACGGCGGGGTGGAGCTGGGCGGCTTCTTCGACGAGCTCGAAGGCTTCGGGGTCGCGAAAATCTTCCTGGGCGAAGCCGAGCAGGGCGAGGCCGACGCGGACCATGGTGCGGTGGTAGGCGCTGGCTCGGAAGGTGCCGTAGGTGTTGGCCTCGTGGACCCAGCAGTCTTCGCCGATCAGCGCGCGGTTGTCATCGAGCCACTTGGAGAACTCGGCGGCCTGGGCGGCGGTGAAGTCATCGCTGGTGTCGGCGGAGGCGAAGTGGTTGAAGACGCCCGTGAGCTTCATGCGCGGGTGGGCGATGATTTTGCGGAGGACGGTGGTGGCCTCATCGGGGGCAGCGCCGCCGCGGGACATGCCCGTATCGATCTCGAGCTGGACGGCGACGTGGAGGCCCATCTTGTCGGTGATGGATGCGAGGGCCTTGAAGGTTGCTTCATCGTGGATGGTGAAGTGGAGCTGGCCTCGGGAGGCAGCGCGGTAGAGGGCATCGCTGCGGTCCATCTCGTAGAGGGGCATGAGCAGGAGGATGGGGCTGGTGATGTTGGCCTCGATGAGGGACCGGGCCTGCTCGGGGGTGTAGACGGCGAGCAGCTCGACACCTGAGAGGCCCAGGCGCTTGGCGATGCGTGCAGCGCCGAGGCTGTAGCCATCGGCCTTGAGGACAGCGCAGATCTGGGGCTGGCGTGGGTGCTCGACGCGGCCCGCGGAGAGCTTGGCGGTGCGTGATGAGAGTGCCTGGCGGACGATGCGCACGTTCGCGGCGACGGCGGTGAGGTCGACATCGATGCGGCTGGTGGCTGCCAAGGCACGGCTCCGGCGGGATGGGGTACAGATGGACGGCGATTCCGGGGCGTGGCGGGGCTGTGGTTGGGCCCGCCGCACCTGAACTTGTATCGACCCGCCGCGAGCCCTAGGATCAGGATAGACCGATTCGGTTCGACAGGGGGGCCTTGGGTTGCTTGCGCCGCGAGTTTGTCTCGCGTGGGCGGGTGCATCCGGGGGTGCGAGCCGACCCCGGGCGGTTGTATGCCGTTCGGACGGTTGCCCGCACCCCTCTCCAGAGCCGGTCGCAGCGGACCTGAATGGCGCCCGCTCCCGAGCCTTGGATGCATCGACCCGGACCCTCCATGCACGACGAAAGCCTGCCGTCCTCTTCTTCTGAACCTTTCCCCCAGCCCGCTCGCGTGCCCGATGGCGAATCGCCGGCGCCTGTCGGTGGTGATGCTGCCGTGGGCGGCGATGGTGCTGCGGGCGGTGAAGTGCCGCTCGGGCCTGATGGGTTGCCGCGGAAGCGGCGGCGCCGGCGTGGCGGGCGGCGGCGTCGCAAGGGCGGTGCGGCGGGCGGTGCTCCGGTGGATGGGGCTGCGGTTGGTGCGCCGGGCGATGGGCTCGATGGCGATGCCGTTGATTCCGATGATGCGGGCGATGACGGGGATGACGGGGTGAACGAAGGTTCTGGCGAGGGCGGTCAGCCTGGCGCTGCTGGCGGGGGCGAGGGCGGCGAGGCCGGGGCGGGGGATGGGACGGGCGGGAAGCGTCGTCGGCGGCGTCGTCGTGGCCGGGGTGGTCGCGGCCCGGAGGGTGAGGGGCAGGCCGGGGGCGCGGCGGGACAACCCGGGGGTGCAGCGGCGGGCGGTGGTCAGCCGGCTCGTCAGGATGGTCGGCGGTCGCAGCCTGCGCCGCAGGGGCGCGGTCATCATGAACATGGTGATGAGGACACGGAGGCACCGCCATCGGCACGTCCTCCGCGTCAGCAGCCCGCGATGCCCGAGGGGAGCAAGGACTGGGAGGAGATCTTCCAGCAGCGGACGTTCGCGGAGCTTGGTCTGCGGAACAGTGTTCTGAAGGGGATCGAGGCGGCGGGGTTCACGCATCCGACGAAGATCCAGGCGGAGATGATCCCGCCGGTGATCGCGGGGCGTGATGTGCTGGGTCAATCGCGGACGGGGACGGGCAAGACGGCGGCGTTCGGGCTGCCGCTCTACAACAACGCGGCGCGGGACATCCCGTTCCAGTCGTTGATTCTGGCGCCGACGCGTGAGCTTGCGATCCAGATCGCGGCGGAGCTGACGGAGCTTGGGAAGTTCACACCGGTGCGGATCTCATCGGTGTATGGCGGGCAGTCGGTGGGGACGCAGGCGCGGAACCTGGAGCGCGGCCCGGAGATCATCGTGGCGACGCCCGGGCGGCTGATGGACATGGTCGAGCGGCGTCACGTTCACCTGAACAATGTGCGCTTTGCGGTGCTGGATGAGGTGGACCGGATGCTCGACATCGGGTTCCGGGATGACATCAAGAAGATCCTGGGATCGATCCGCCACGAGCACCAGACGATCTTTGTGAGCGCGACGATCTCGGATGAGATTGAGAAGCTGGCTCGGACGTTCATGAAGGACCCGGTGAAGCTCGTCACGACGGGCGGGTCGCTCACGGTGAGCCTGGTGGAGCAGCACTACATCGCGGTGCAGCCTTGGGACAAGCGGCAGATGCTGCTGCACGTGCTGACGCACGAGGAGCCGGAGCTGACGGTGGTTTTCTGCCGGATGAAGCGGACGGTGGATGAGCTGGCCAAGTATCTGACGGCCAAGGGGATCGATGCGCACCCGATGCACGGCGACATGTATCAGGGGAAGCGCAACAGCGTGATGAAGCGGCTGCGGGATGGGACGCTGGGTGTGGTGGTGGCCTCGGACCTTGCGGCTCGCGGGCTGGATGTGGATGGGATCTCGCACGTGGTGAACTACGACCTGCCGGAGGATCCGGAGGTGTACATCCACCGGATCGGTCGGACTGCGCGGGCTGGTCGGCGCGGTGTGGCGTGGGCGCTGGTGACACCGGAGCAGGGCCCGCTGCTGACGGCGATCGAGATGCTCGCGAACATTCATATTCCTGAGAAGAAGTACCCGGACTTCAAGCCGGGGACGGTGCCTTCGCACATTCAGGCGGAGCGGGAGCGTTCGCAGCACCGGACGGAGACGCTGCGGAGCGTGTCGCGGGTTGGCCCGCCGCAGTTGCCCGCGACAGCGCCGGCAGCCGGAGCGGGGGCGGATGCGCGGTCGGATGCGGCGGCGAAGGTGACTGTGACTGTGGACACATCGAAGTTCCCGGGCGGGATGGTGCCGACGAAGCTGCCACCCAAGCGGATGGGTGGTCGGATCAAGTCGGTGCGTTCGTTCAAGCAGGCTCAGGCGCTGCCGGGGGCGGGGGCGGGGCCGGCACCCGCACCCGCGCCGGGGGCGGGGGGTGCGCCGGCGGGCGGTGGCGTCGATGGGGCGGGGGAGAACGGCTGAGCAAGGCGGGGGGTCACCTGCGACGGCTTTTTGCCTTTGGTTTCATTTTTCGGGAACGGATAGCGGGGCTTGCGCATCCGATTGGGCGCGTCTCGACGAGCACCTGATCCCAAGACGGGATCGGGGGACGCTTGCGCTTGCATCGACATGAAGTGGGCTGGGCAGCGTCGGGCGAGATTCCAATCCCGTCGTAAGGGAGTAGAAAGAGAACGGACGGGGCGCTGCATCGCATGACGGAGCAGTTCGACGGGTGGCGAAATGGGCAACCTGCGGCGGGATCGGTGAGATGCGTCGTCTGTCATCACTCGTGCGAATCGTTGAATTTTAGGGTGATCTTGGCATGATTTTGCTCACCACGTGCTGTTGCCTAGGCTAACTTCCATGCTGTGACAACGAGGCGTTCGGCTCCGGAGTCCGGGAGGTCGCTGTGATCAAGAGTTTGATCGTGAATCAACGGGGGATTGCTGTGACTGTGCTGGCGTTGCTGCTGCTTGCCGCAGCGCCTTGGTGCGTCGCTTCCGAGCCTGAGGTGGCGGCAGGGGCGGTTGGATTGACCGCCGTTCGGCTCGTTGATCCAGGTGTGCGAATCGTGGCGGAAGATGGGGAACTCATGCAGGCGGCCTTAGGTGCAGGGGTGCTCGGACCGGGACAAGCGAACAACGGGCCATTGTTCGCGGAGCCGGTGTTTGCCACGCCGGAGTTCCCGAACTTTGTCTCCATCGGCGATCTTGACGGCGACGGCCGCCCCGATCTCGCCGTTACAACGAGGTACGGGAACACAGTGAGTGTGCTGCTGAACCGCGGCAACGGTGAGTTCGCTACGAGCGTGGACTACAGCGTCGGAATCTTTCCTCAGGCGGTGGCGATCCGAGACGTTGACAACGATGGCTCGCCCGATCTCGCGGTGGTGAACCTGGGCAGCGGTGACGTGAGCGTGCTCCGGAACTCCGGCGGCGGCACCTTCGACGTTCGGGACGACTACGTCATTGGAGGTTCCCCTTCTTCTATCGTGATCGGCGACCTCGACGGCGACGGGCTTGCTGATCTCGCAGTTTCGAATGTGGGGAGCGACAGCGTTAGCGTGCTGCGCAATCTCGGCGACGGTACCTTTGACACGCCCCTGGAGCATCACGTCGGCGAGATCACACACTCCCTGGCCGTGGGCGATGTTGATGGCGACGGGCGGGCCGACCTTGTTGTGTCGGGCTCGCTCAACGTGAGCGTGTTGCGAAATGTCTCTGAGTTAGGCAGCGTGGCCTTCGCGGCTGAGGCGATTTTCCCGACAAACGGCTACCCATCGAACCTCGCCATGAGCGACCTGGATGGCGACGGGCGTCTCGACATCGTGAGCGGAAAGGTGAGTGTTCGACGGAACATTTCCGAG
>JBIPMO010000134.1:0-7932 GCA_044369085.1 Phycisphaerales bacterium | reverse complement strand
GCTCAGGGCCTGGCCACCGCCGCTTACAACTGCGTCGGCAACGGCACCCAGGTCGGCCAGATCTCCTACAGCATCTCCGCCTACCTCGAGCCCGTCGGCTCCTACTGCCTCAACAACAACTGCCTCCAGGGCACCCAGGACGAGGCCACCGCGGCCAGCGGCACCGGTTGGACCGCCAACCAGGCCTGCCCCGCTCAGTTCACCGTCGCCAACGACGCGACCGCCTACACCACCATCGCCGGCACCGGCGGTGCTCTCCAGATCACCGGCCTCCGCGACGATGACTTCGCCGCCTCCAACATGGGCGCCTCCTTCAACCTCTACGGCGTGAGCTACTCGCCCGCCTCCATCCGCATCTCCTCCAACGGCTACATCTTCTTCCAGGGCGATGACGAGACCCCCGCCAACCGCGCCTTCGCCAACACCGCTCAGCCCAACGCCATCATCGCGCCCTTCTGGCACGATTGGCAGGTCGAGTCGGCCGTCGGCGCTGAGGTCTGGATCCGCACCAGCGGCTCCGTCGGCAGCGAGACCACCATCATCGAATGGCGGAACGTCGCTCGGGCCGAGACCTTCGACTCCCGCGCCAGCTTCCAGGTCCACCTGCTCCGCGGCGGAGCCAACGATGGGGCCATCCTCTTCGTCTACGGTGGCACCACCAACCTCGCCAAGCTCGACCTCGCCGACGTCTCCGCCGGCGTGGAAGATGCCTCGGGTCTGACCGGTCGCGACGTCACGGTCGATGCGGGCTTCCGCACCGGCAACCGCGCGTTCCGTCTCTCGCCCGATCTCACCACCCCGCCCTGCGGCGCTCCCGCCTGCTGCCCCGGCGATGCCGACGGCTCGGGCGCGGTCAACTTCTCCGACATCACGTCGGTCCTCGCCAACTTCGGCACCAACTACCCCAGCGGTCAGGGCGCGGGCGACGCCGACTGCAGCCTCCAGGTCAACTTCTCCGACATCACCTCGGTCCTGGCCAACTTCAACTCCAACTGCAACTGATCCAGTCGCAGAACGTCTGAAGTTCAACCTCTGACCCACCGCCCCGCAGGACTCGCTCCTGCGGGGCTTTCTTTTTGGACAGTTCACACTCGCGAATCGGTCCCGCCCGCAAAGGAACAAGCCCGTCGCGCGGCGGGCGCGACGGGCTTGTCGTTGTGATTCGTCGTCTGCCTCCCGGCCTTCAGTCCAGCCAGTCCTTGGCCTTCAGCCGCTCGGGCACGTACGTCTCGGTCACGTACGAGATGTCCTTGGTGATCAGCGACTCGACTTCCATCTTGAACCCGTTGCCGAGCATCTGCTTGATCTCGAGCTGCCAGGCCTTCTTGTCGCGGAACCAGGGGTAGTCGGCGATCTGCTTGGCCCGCGCGGTGTCGCGCTCGTTGAGCGAGATCTGCACATCGTCCGACAGGTCGCACCGCTGGTAGTCGATCGCCCGGATCCCCAGGAACTTGGCATCGGGCACCGCCATACGCTGGCTCTCGAACGCGAGGTTGATCGATCCCTGCTTGATCACGCTGAAGATGTAGTGCCCCCACGGGTCCGAATCGAGCAGGCAGTACACCGGCAGCTTCAGCTCCTCGTTGAAGCGCCGCAGCAGCCGGCGCACGCCGCGCGAGGGCTGCCCGCCGCCGTGCATCAGGATGCAGTTGTGCTTCTCCCAGAAGCGGTCCTCGTTGAATCGCTGCCAGACGGTGCCCTTCTCGACGTGCAGGACAAACTTGGCATCCACTTTCTTGAAGTCGATGACGCCGGGCTCGACGATCGACGGGATGCCGTAGCCGCCGCTGCCCATGCGGCGGCAGTCGATCTCGTCCCCGGAGTCCGTCAGCGTGATGTTCCCGACGAGGTTGCCGCGGTTCTCGGCGAAGATGTGCAGCTCCTCGCGGATGGAGCCCAGAGCCACCTCGAGGTCTTCAAGGATCCCATCGGAATCCTCCTGCCCTTCGAGGGTCTTCTCCTTGGTGCCGGGGATGGTGTGCAGGCACTTGTAGTACATACCGCGAAGGCTCAGCGACTTGCCCGCATCGACGAGCGACTTGACCCCCGCCCCGAGCAGCATGGTCTGCATGAACTTCTTGGCCTGCCCGACGTTGAAGAGGTTCCGCCGCTGCTCGGCATCGCCCATCTCGAGCATCCGCTTCTTGGCGTTGTACCTGGTGTTCGAGAGCGCCCGCGTCGGGATGTCGACGAACGGGTCGCGCGAGCCGAGCGATGACTTGGCCACATCGGCCGCCATCGCCGTCACCTGCTTGAGCGTCCGCTCGTCGCGGGCCCGCACGGCGGCGGCGATGCGGGTGTCTTTGGACTGCGCTGTTGGTTTCTTGGCCATGGTGGCTTACTTCTTCTTGACCTTCTTCTTGACGAGGATCTTCTTCTTGGTCGTTGCCGGGGCGGCGGGCTCGCCGAACAGGTTGGTGTCGGCCGGGCTCGACGGCTTGCTCGCAGGGCTGGCGGCCTGCTTGCCCGTCTTCCGTGCGGCCGGCTTCTGAGAGTCCAGGGGCGCTGGCTTCTCCGCGCGCTTCGCCGCGATCTCCTCATCCTTGGCCTGAGCCGCGATCGCCAGATCGGTCTCGTCGAGCTCGGGCTTCACGTACACCGCCTCATCGCCCTCGAGCTTCTCCGCCGCCTCAACCACCTTGCCCGATTCGTCGAGCACCTGGTCCATCTCCAGCGTCTTGCGCTGGGCGGTCTTCATGAGCGACTCGTAGAGGGCTTTGGCATCCTCGCCGGTGACCTCTGCGACACTCTTGGCGATCTCGCCGATGTAGCGGAGGAAGATGCTGCGGCGTTCGCCCGCGGCTTTCATCTTCTGGCGCTTGTTCAGGTAGGTCTTGAGCTTGCGCCCGCAGTCCTTGAGCGCGAGCTCCATCTCCTCGCGGATCTCGTCGTAGTCCGCGATGGCTTCCTTGGATTCGCTGGTGAAGGGAACCCACACGCTCGCCATGTGCAGCATCACGACCATCGGGCCAACGGGCAGCGACCCTTTGGGCTGCTGCATCGCGTAGTTGCGCCAGTTGGTCTCCGATACCGCCTTGAAGCTCGAGCACGCCGACTGCTGATAGAGCAGGGGCACACGGTTGGCAAAGCGGTACACGCTCGCGGCCTCATCGCCGGGCAGGTCGCCGCCGAAGGCGATGCCCGCCTCGATGATGAACGGGCGGCCCCGGTACACCGCGGGCGGGCGGCTGCACACCGCGATGAAGTCCGGTTTCAGCCCTTTTTCCAGGCCTTTGAGCATGGTCCGCACGCCGATGGGCGACAGGCAGTTGGTGGGCGGGGCCATCACCTTGGCATCCTGCAGCGCCTTGTAGAGCTTCTCGGCCTCGCCGTGGTTGACGTTCTTGGGGTTGTAGCGCGTCGACAGCCCGCACTCTTTGCAGATCGTCGCGGCGATCGACCCGCCGACGCGGCAGAACTCCTCGGTGAAGAACGAGCTCAGCGTCCCGTGCTCGGTGCGTTCGAGCATGCCGATCAGCGTGCCCAGCTCGATCCCGTGCGGATGGGGCTTGATCTCCTCGGGCTGCACCGGCAGCTCGTCGACGCTGCGCTCGAAGGCCTGCGACCGGCCTTCGGGGTACTGGCTGGTCGCGGGGGTCTTGTAGGTGAAGCGGGCGTGAGGGTTGGCGATGGCCGTCAGCTCGACGTACTCATCCACCGACCGCGCGCCGGTGAAGTACTTGCCGACGAGCTCGATCTCGACCCGCGTGCCCGTGCCGTGGGGAAACAGGGCATCATCCTCGGGGTGCTCGGATTCGGAGACGACATCGGCCCGGTTCTTGGAGGTGTCCATCTTCAGGACGACCTCGTGGGCGGGCTTGTTTTTCGCGGTTTTCGAGATGATCAGGACCGGCTTTCCGGTAGTGATCAGCCCGTACATGCCCGCGGCCGAGATGCCGATGCCCTGCTGGCCGCGCGACATCTTGAGCCGGTGGAACTTGCTGCCGTAGAGCAGCTTGCCGAAGACCCCCTCGATCTGCTTGCGGACGATGCCCGGCCCGTTGTCCTGAATGATGACGCGGTAACGTTCATCGGCGGCCTTGCCCTTCTTGCCCTCGGCATCCTCGGGTGCCTCGGCGGCGGCCTTCTTCTTCGATGGGGCGCTCTCGACCTGCACCAGCCGGATCTCGATCAGGATGTCGGGCAGGATGCCCGCCTCTTCGCACGCGTCGAGCGAGTTGTCGACGGCTTCCTTGACTGTGGTGAGCAGGGCCTTGCGCGGGTTGTCAAAGCCCAGCAGGTGGCGGTTCTTGGCGAAGAACTCGCTCACCGAGATCTCGCGCTGCTTGGTCGCCATCGTCTCGGCGGTGACCTTGGGCGCGGACTTCTTTGGGGTCTTGGGTGGGGCCAAAGTCGCGGACTCGGACATGGTCGGATCGCCCTCCATGGCGTGCGGAACCGCATCGAGTGTACCCGCAGCCGCGACGGGTGATAATGCCGCGATGTCGAGGACAGATATCTCCACCGAGCCCGATGCCGAGTTCTTCCGGTTCGACGAGCTGACCGCTCGTCGTGCCGCGACGGGCCGCGCTTACCTGGAGTTCCTCCGCGTCCCAGCGGTCAGCGCCGGGCTGTACGTGCTCCCGGCGGGCGGCACCGATGGCCAGCAGCCCCACACCGAGGACGAGGTGTACGTGGTCATGGCCGGGCGGGCTCGCTTCCAGGCTGGGAAGGATGACCGAACGGTGGAAGCGGGGGATGTCATCTATGTCCGCCGCGGCGTCGAGCACCGGTTCCACGCCATCGAGGAGGAACTGCGGGTGCTGGTGCTTTTCGCTCCCGCGGAGTATTCACGGGCGGCGTCGATGCAGGCCTGATCCCGGCGTCCGACCCCCGGCCCCCCGGCTTTCCCGCTATGATCTTGCCCCCCCAAACCACACCCGAGAGGAGACCTGTTTCATGGAAACCACACTGATCATCCTGAAGCCCGATGCCGTGCAGCGCGGGCTGATGGGCCGCATCGTCAGCCGTTTTGAGGACAAGGGTCTGCAGATCGTCGGCTGCAAGCTGATGAAGATCAGCGACAAGCTGGCCGCGACCCACTACGAGGCCCACCAGTCCAAGGGCTTCTACGCCGGGCTGGTCAAGTTCATGACCAGCAGCCCTGTGCTGGTGCTCGCCGTCCGCGGCAACGGCGCGATCACCATCGCTCGCAACATGATGGGGGCGACCTTCGGCTCCAAGGCGAACCCCGGCACCATCCGCGGCGACTTCGGTGTCTCCAACTCCTTCAACCTGATCCACGGGTCGGACAGCCCCGAGGCCGCCGAGCGCGAACTCAAGCTCTTCTTCGCCCCCGGCGAAGTGCTGGACTTCCCCCGGGCCGTCGACGCCTGGGTCTACGACATGTCGGGCGGCAAGGCCGAGTAACGCCCCGTCGTCACACGCTAGACTCGCGGGCCCGGGGGTCGTCCCCGGGCCTTCTTTATTGACGGGTGTGACATCGTCCCGGAGGCCGACATGAGCAAGGGTTCCATCGTCACGCTCGTCGTGCTGCTGGCCGTGATTCTTGGCGGTTTCCTTGGGTTCAAGCAGTACCAGAAGGTGCAGTCGGCCAACGAAGCCAGAGATGAAGCAATGCAGGTGGTCATGGGCAGCAAGGTCCTGCGCGAGCACAAGGTGTACATCGAGTCATTGATCGACCGCCACCACGCCGAGGCCTTCAAAGCCGGGTTCAAACGCGAGCACCTCTTCGCGCCGACGGAGTTTGATTCTCAGAAGTACATCGAGGTGCTTTGGGAACGCGTCGCATCGTCCGCGAACTCCGACAGCAAGCCGGACATCGCCGCCGCACTACCGGGTGTTCTCCAGGGGACGCGAGGCAGTTCGATGCTCATCCCCCCCGAGTGACCGGCGATTGGCCTTTGCGAGTCTGAGGCGCTGTCGCATCGCGAGAGATCGTCGCCGCCATGAAAAAACGGCTGCCCGGGGGCGAACGAAGCTCTCCTGCGTGATCTGCGTGCGGGCGGTGCTGCCGGCTGACCTGCGGAACCGGAAGCCGGATGGGCGGGAGGACCGAACGCGCAACGGATCACCCAGGCGAACCTCGCTGGAAGCCCGCGAGACGCCGTCGGATTCAACCTACGATTCGCTCGCGACGGGTGTCGAATCGAATCGCACTAATTTGTGCGTTTTCTTCAGAATGCTGCGCGGGCGTGAACTCGATTGCAATATTCTGGCGAACTTTCCTGCGTACCGAAATTTCAGGCCCGCTTTGACGCGGTCTAAGAATTCCACCCTAGGTGCATCAGCGCGGAAGTCTTGAACGTTGCATATCAACCGGATGGATGTTCCGGCTGCCATCCGCCGCCTGGCCTTCGGTCGCGGCATGGAGGTGTTGGCCCTGTCGGCGATAGCGGATCAGCTTGGGGTCGTCGTGCTCGGGGTTCTCGAACGTCGCGGTATCCGGGCCGCTTGAGGTCAGGCGGAACTTGACCGGCGGCTTGCCCGCGGGTTGGGCGATGTAGTCGATCGTTCCATCGCTGTTACGGACGATGCGCAGGTACTCGAAGAACACCGCCTTGTCGTCGATGACGAGCTTGGACATGCCGACCATCATCCCGCCCGTGGGCAAGGTCCAGTGCTCCTGGATGATCCCGCCGTCGTGCTCGCCGCTCCACGAGCCGGAGAGCCAGGCCAAGGCTTCAAGGGAGTTTGCGCCAGTCTCGGCGGTTGTCGACTTCTGGGATGAGCAGCCCGCGAGCGTCATGAAGGCAGCAAGAACAGCGGCGGCGGTCACGGTGGGGGACATGGGTAGCCTTCCTGGGGTTTTGGGTGTGCGATGCCGGAAACGTACGGCCGATCAGTGCGCAGCCTGCAGATCCTGGAAGAACATGTGCTTGTTGCCATCAGGGTCGAAGAACGTGGCGAGTTTGACCATTCCTTCGATGGTCATGGTCGGGCCGTCGAACCGCACGCGCTTGCGTTCCAGGTCCGCTCGCGCGGTGTCGATGTTCGAGACTCCCCATGTGAGTGTCGCTCCACCGCCCGGCTGGACGGACTCGACCTGCCCGAGACCGAGGTTGACCTTCGCAACTGGCGTCGAGAGTTCCGCCCATCCGATGTCGTCGACGGTGTAGAGGTGTTGGAAGCCGAGCACATCCTGGTACCAGGCGATGGCGGCTTTCAGATCACGGACACCGATCGAGCAAGTCAACGCACCGTCGTACGGCAGTGGGGTAGGCATCGGAAAACTCCTTGAATGGCATGGGGTAATGGACAAGGGAGCAACCGGCAAGGCACGGCTAGGTCTTGTTTGTATACCAAGTATACGGATATGATGTCAACGTGTTCCCGTCCCGACTGGCTGCCAATCGTCGCCTCGCGTCGCTGCTCGAGCGTCGCTGGGCTGTTCCCGTGCTGGCGGAGCTCTCGCGCGGGGCGGCCGGGGTGTCAGGGATGCAAGGCGGCGGGGCCAAGTTCGTGACGCTGGTCAACCGTCTGGGGATCGCCCGGGAGTCACTCAGCCGCACGCTGGAAGGGCTGATCCGCGAGGGGTGGGTGGTGAAGAACCCAGGGTATGGGCACCCGGTGCGGCCCGAGTACCTCCTGTCGGCCCGCGGGGTGGCGCTGGCGCGGGCCTGCGCGGAGCTGATGGCGGCGCTTGCTCCGATGAAGGCCGGCGAAGCGGCGCAGCGGAAGTGGTCGCTGCCAGCCGCGGGCGCGCTGGCGAGCGGGGCGGCGCGTTTCGGTGAGCTCAAGGAGATGCTGCCCGGGGTGACCGCCCGGGCGCTGGCCACGGCGTTGAAGGAGCTGGAGGCGCAGGGACTGATCGAGCGCCGCGTCAAAGATGAGTATCCGCCTCACCCGAGATATCGGCTCGCGAGCGGGACGGCCGGGCTCGTCGAGGCGCTGGCGCGGGTGTCCGAGGAACTCGCCGCGTAGGTCGGGATCGGGGTCGGGATTGTCGCGGGCTTAGAACACGACGTCCGA